>DATGDX010000227.1:0-8863 GCA_035310665.1 Mycobacteriales bacterium
GCGCCGCACGAGATCCCCCACCCCGTGACGCCGGGCGTGTTCCAGCAGCGGGTTCACGGGCGAGATCGTACGGCGCCGGGGTTCCGCTGCTCGGTGAGCACGAGGGCGACGTCGTCGTTGAGGCGTTTCCCGGCGTGCTCGCCGAGGTGCTGCAAGAGGCCGTCGAGCGCGGTGTCCAGCTCGCCGACCGCAAGCTCGGCCGCGACGGCGCCGAGCGGGAAGAAGCGCCCTCGGTCGTCCCGAGCCTCGACCAGCCCGTCCGTGTAGAACAGCAGGCGCGCACCGGGCGGGATCGTGTGCTGCGTCGGCAGGGGCCACGGACCCATGCCGAGGGGCGACGCGGGCTCCCTGGTGTCGAGAGGGGACGGCTCCCGCCCCGGCGCCGTCAGCAGCGGCGGGTGGTGCCCGCAGTTGACCAACCTGACCGTGCCGTCGTCGGGGAACTCGGCGAGCAGCGCGGTGACGAAGTCCTCGTCGCTGGCGACACGGGACACCAGGGCGTCGAGGTCCGCGGCGACGTCGACGAGCTTGCTCTGCCGGAACGCGCTTTGCCGGAACGCACCGAGCACGGCGGCGGCGAGCTGTACCGCGTCGATCCCCTTGCCGCGGACGTCACCGACGATCAGCCGGACGCCGTGCGGGGTCGCCGCGAAGTCGTACAGGTCGCCACCGACGAGGGCTTTCTCGGAGGCGGAGACGTACCGCACGGCAAAGCCGACATCGCCGATCTCGCTGGGCATCGCCCGCAGCACCGCCCGCTGCGCGGTCTCGGCGATGACGGTCATGCGCCGCAGCTGCTTCTCGCGCCGCTGCCTGCTCTTCCCGATGACGACGGCGAACCCGCTGATCGCAGCGCACATTGCCACCCGCGTCAACGCGTCCGGGGCGCGGAGGTGGTCCCACTGCGCGGCACCGATCGCGGCGGCGACGGCCAGCACCGCGACGAGCGCCGTCCGCCGCGGCGTCGTGAGCGTGGCGGCGAACGAGCGGCGCGACGGAGAACGACGTGATGACCACGATGTGCCCCGGCAACAGCAGATCGCTGAGGACGAGCAGCCCGAGCACCACCACGGAGACGCTCGTCCCGTAAGCCTGCAGCCGCTCGAGCACCGGCACGCCCGGCACCTCCACCTCCCGAACCGCGCGGTCGTCGAACAGTGCCCCCGCGTGCGCGACGTAGGGCAGGAAACCAGGGTGTCGGGTGGAGTGCCAACGGGCCAAGGTCCCACACGACCCGAAGGGTGAGCAGGACGTCACCACGTGAGGTGTCGAAGACCCGAAATGATCACGGGGTAGGAGACGAACCAGGGCACGGGCCGCACGCCGAGTGTCTGTCGTGGTGTCCACACGGGATGGTCCTCGTCGTAGAAGTTCTTCCATCCCCACCACGTGTGCGGCGGCGCACTGCCGCTGATCGTCTGCCAGGTCCGCACCTTGGTCTGCGGTGGCCCGTGCCCGTCCATCTGAATCAGCACGGCGACCTCGTCCCGCCCGGTGTCCAACCGCTCCCGATGCCGAAGCATCGAGAGCCGGAACTGGTGCAGGACGAGGAGCTTCTGGGGCAGCCGGCGCGTCTGCACCTGTGTCGCCACCCACGCCACCACGCGGTTGATCTCCCCGACGTCGACCGAGCCGATCTGCCGCAGGTGCCGCTGGCCGGGCCCGAGACGCCACTCGGGGTCCAGAGCCAGCCCGACGTTGGGTCGCGCCAACAACTGTTCGTACCGTTTTGCCTGGGTGAGGAAGTCGGTCCGCCCGGACTGCAGATCGAGGACGACGTACGTTCCCGCTCGCTGCGCGGCGTCGACCCACGGCTCCAGCTCGGCAACGGTGGCCTCGGTGGAGTAGTCGCCGTCGGGTCCCGCTGCGGCGGGCGCCACGGTGGCGATGAGGTCGAACGCGGGAACGACCGGGACGCCACCGGGCTGGTGGTATCCCGCGGCCACGGCACGCGCGCGGCGAATCGCGGCGGCGACGGGCTGTTCGCCGAGGGCGCCGAGCGCGGGAGCGCCGGGGTGCCCGTACAGCGCGACGATCCCGCCGTCCCGGGAACACCAGCTGCCCACCGCCCGGCAGCTCGACACCGGTCGCCGCCACGTCCAGCCGCCGGCGCAGCCGGTCCGGCGCGCCGAACGCGTCACCGACGGCGTGCACCGTCCGAACGCTCCCCGCCCGCCGCCGCAGCACCCTGATCGCTTCCCGGTCACCGCGGGGATCCGTTCCCGCGAGGACGAGAACGTCGGCACCGGCGGCGCGCGCGGTCGCCGCCGCGGCAATCGAGGTCGCGGAGGACGCCGACACGAGGACGAGCACGGGATCCCCGAGCGCCGCGCCCCGACGGTCTCCGCGCAGTCGGGCGACCGCGCGCGTGATCTCGCCGGGAGCACGGCGAGCGCGAGCGGGCCCGCCGCTCGTCACGCCCATCGCCGCCGCCGATCGATCCCGCTCGGGAGGGGGCAGCACCCGCACGTCGCGCCCACGCCCCTTCGCCCAGGCGGCCGGGCGCGCCCCGACCGCCAGCAGCGTGTCTGCCCGCAGCCGCGTCAACTCGGCGGCGAGCGGGTCGCGGCTGGACGGGTGACGTGCGGCGGGCGACGCGGCGCCGCTGGACGGCTCGGGCGACGGCGTGAGCAGCAGCGGGACGCCGAGCGCGACCGCGGCGGCAGCACCTCGCGCCTGCCCGTCGAGATCGCGTGTGTCGGCGAGCACGACCAGCGGTGCCGTCTCGAACAGCAGAGCACTCGTTCCCCACCGCGAGCTCAGCCGCGCTCTTCCCGGGCACGACACCGGTGCCGGCGGCCGGGGTGCGGACGCGGGCCGCGGCAGCGGCGGCGTCACGCGGCGTTGACGGGGCCGGGGGCGTGCACGCGGCGGCCAAGACCGTGAGGGCAGCCACCAGGGAGGGCAGGCGCAGCATCGTCTCCCTCCCGAGGTGGCACGAGAGTAGTCGCACGATTGCGGCTTGCAGGGACATCGGAGGGACGAAAGTCTCTGCACCCCCTCGGCGCGCCCCGGTTTGGCTGGGTTTCGCCGGGCACCGCGCTCGGAATCCCCGCCGGTTCACCGACCTTGACAACGCAGGAGCGCTGGCAATGCCCACCATGAAGACCACGATGAAAGCGACGGTCTTCGTCGCCCCCGGTCGTCTCGAGCTGGTCGAGAAGCCGATTCCTGCCGTCGGCCCCACCGACGCTCTCGTGCGCATCACCACGACGACGATTTGCGGCACCGACGTGCACATCGCGAAGGGCGAGTACCCGGTCGCCCCTGGCCTCACCGTCGGTCACGAACCGGTGGGCGTCATCGAAAAGCTCGGCAGCAGCGTGCAGGGCTACGCGGAAGGCCAGCGCGTCATCGCCGGGGCGGTCTGCCCGAGCTTCACGTCGTATGGCTGCCAGGATGGCGTGCCGTCGCAGGACGGTGGCCAGCACGGCACCGGCTACAAGCCGATGGGTGGCTGGCGCTTCGGCAACACCATCGACGGCGCCCAAGCGGAGTTCGTCCTGGTGCCGGACGCGCAGGCCAACCTCGCGCCCGTCCCCGACGGTCTCACCGACGAGCAGGTGCTGATGTGCCCGGACATCATGTCCACCGGCTTCGCGGGAGCCGAACGCGCGAACATCAAAATCGGCGACCTGGTGGCCGTGTTCGCGCAGGGCCCGATCGGCCTGTGCGCCACCGCCGGCGCTCGGCTGCGCGGCGCAACGACGATCATCGCCGTCGACGGCGTCGACGACCGTCTCACGATCGCCGCGAGCATGGGGGCGGACATCACCCTGAACTTCCGCCACGTCGACCCCGTCAGCGAGATCATGAGGATCACCGGGGGGCGCGGTGTCGACGCGTCGATCGAGGCGCTCGGCCAGCAGACGACGTTCGAGGCCGCCCTGCGGGTGCTCAAGCCCGGAGGGACCCTGTCCAGCCTCGGCGTCTACTCGGCCGACCTGCGGATTCCGCTCGACGCGTTCCACGCCGGGCTCGGCGACATCACGATCGTGACGACGCTGTGCCCCGGCGGCAAGGAGCGGATGCGCCGGCTGCTGACCGTGGTGGCGTCCGGCCGGGTGGATCTCGGTTCGCTCGTCACCCACACGTTCGCGCTGGACGACATCCTCGCGGCCTACGACCTGTTCGCGCATCAGCGCGACGGCGTGCTCAAGGTCGGGATCAAACCGGGGTGACTCGCCGGCGTCCGCGCCCATCCACGCCCGACGACCTACGCCTGGGAATGACCGCGCTGGCCCGTTGTTGAGTCAAGTGGACTCAACGAAGGGACAGTACGTGATCAAGGCACTGCCGGTCCTCCCCTTCCCGGACCTCGTCGTCCTGCCCGGCATGGTCGTCCCGCTGGCGCTCGCCGACGGCGAGATCCGCGCGGCGGTCGATGCGGCCCGCGCCGCGGCGGTCGATGCGGCCCAGGTCGAGGTGCTGCTTGTGCCACGGCTCGACGGTCGGTACGCCGACGTCGGCACGGTGGCGGTGGTCGACCGGGTCGGGCGGCTGCCGGGCGGGGAGGCCACGGCCGTCGTCCGCGGCACCGACCGCGCCCGGATCGGCGCCGCGACCACGGGGCCCGGCGCGGCGCTGTGGGTCGACGTCACGGTGATGCCCGACCAGGGCATCGAGCGCGGGGTCGAGCTCGCCCGAGAGTACAAGGCGCTCGTCACCACGATCCTGCAGCAGCGGGGCGCGTGGCAGGTCATCGACAGCGTTCAGCAGATGACCGACCCCGGCACGCTGGCCGACACCGCGGGCTGGGCGCCGTACCTGACCAATGCGCAAAAGCTGCGCCTGCTCGAAACGACGGACGTGGCCGAGCGCCTCGACCTCGCCCTGCAGTGGGGGCGCGAGCAGCTGGCCGAGCTCGACGTCGCGGAGACGATCCGCAAGAACGTCCAGGAAGGCATGGAACGCCGGCAACGGGAGTTCCTGCTGCGCCAGCAACTGGACGCGATCCGCCGGGAGCTCACGGAGCTCGGCGGGGAGGCCGCCTCCGACGAGCAGGACTACCGGGTCCGGGTGGAGGCCGCCGACCTGCCCGAGCAGGTCCGTGCGGCGGCGCTGCGGGAGGTCGACAAGCTCGAGCGCACCTCCGAGCAGTCGCCGGAGGTCGGCTGGATTCGTTCCTGGCTCGACACCGTGCTCGAGCTGCCGTGGAACGTCCGCACGGACGACACGTACGACGTGCCGGGCGCGCGAGCGATCCTCGACGCCGACCACGCCGGCCTCGACGACGTCAAGGAGCGCATCACCGAGTACCTCGCCGTGCGCAAGCGCCGCGAGGAGCGCGGGCTCGGTGTCATCGGCGGGCGCCGCGGCGGGGCCGTGCTCGCGCTCGTCGGCCCGCCGGGCGTGGGCAAGACCTCGCTCGGCGAGTCGGTCGCGCGCGCCATGGGCCGCAGGTTCGTCCGGGTCGCCCTCGGCGGCATCCGTGACGAAGCGGAGATCCGCGGGCACCGGCGGACCTACGTCGGCGCGATGCCGGGCCGGATCGTCCGCGCGCTCCGCGAGGCCGGGTCGATGAACCCCGTGGTGCTGCTCGACGAGGTCGACAAGGTCGGTGCCGACTACCGCGGTGACCCGACCGCCGCGCTCCTCGAGGTGCTCGACCCGGCGCAGAACCACACGTTCCGCGACCACTACCTGGAAATCGAGCTCGACCTGTCCGACGTGCTGTTCCTCGCCACCGCGAACGTGCTCGAGGCGATCCCTGGACCGCTCCTCGACCGCATGGAGCTGGTCCGGCTGGACGGCTACACCGAGGACGAGAAGGTGGTCATCGCCCGCGACCACCTGCTCCCCCGCCAGATGGAGCAGGCCGGACTGACCGATGCCGACGTGACGCTGGCCGACGAGGCGCTGCAGCAGCTCGCCGGGGAGCACACCCGCGAGGCCGGGGTGCGCGACCTCGAGCGGCTGCTCGCCCGGATCCTGCGGAAGGTCGCCGCGACGCTCGCCGTGGACCCGTCCGCCGCACCGCTGCGCATCGACCGTGAGCAGCTGCGGAAGTACGTCGGCCGGCCCCGCTTCACGCCCGAGTCGGCGGAGCGGACGACGGTGCCCGGCGTCGCGACCGGGCTGGCGGTCACCGGCGCGGGAGGCGAGGTGCTGTTCGTGGAAGCCTCGCTGGCCGACCCGGAGACCGGGGCGACGGGGATGACGCTGACTGGGCAGCTCGGCGACGTCATGAAGGAGTCGGCGCAGATAGCCTTGTCCTACCTGCGCTCGCACGGCGCCGAGCTCGAGCTGCCGGTTGGCGACCTCAAGGAACGCGCGGTGCACCTGCACGTCCCGGCGGGCGCGGTTCCGAAGGACGGCCCGAGCGCGGGCATCACGATGACCACCGCGCTGGCGTCGCTGCTCTCCGGCCGCCCGGTCCGCTCGGACGTCGCGATGACCGGGGAGGTCTCGCTCACCGGTCGCGTGCTGCCCATCGGCGGCGTCAAGCAGAAGCTGCTCGCGGCCCAGCGCGCAGGCATCACGACGGTGCTGCTGCCGCAGCGCAACGAGCCCGACCTCGACGACGTGCCGGCCGAGGTGCGCGAGCGCCTCACCGTGCACACGGTCAGCGACGTCCGGGAGGCGCTGCGGCTCGCGTTGCAGCCGGCGCAGGTCGACGAGCAGGCGCTCGCCGCGTAGGAACCGCTCGGCGTGACCCGTCGGGGTGGCCGTGACACCTCGGCGGGTCAGCGCGCCAGATCGACGATCGCGCCGACGACGGCCTTCGTCCTGAGTTCGATCTGATCGACGTTGACGTTCTCAACCGTGTCAGTGATCTCGTGCCAGTGTGGCGACATCTCCTCTTCGTACATGTACGTCACCGGAATGTCCTCGGCCCAGAAGCTCGCGGCGTCCTGGTCGTCATCGCGGTAGCGGGACACCGACAGGCGGAGCCCGGTGACGCCGTACGCCGTGCGGGCGGCGGCGACCGCTCGTGCGATCGGTTCGTCGCGGGCGTCGTCGCTGTAACTGGCGACAACCGCAGGCGTGCCGCCATTGCCGATCATGTCGAGGTTGACGAAGCCGACCATCCCTCCCTTCACGCTCGCCGCATAGGTCTCGGAGCCCCGCATCCCCTCCTCTTCGTCGTTGAACAGGGCGACGTCCACGGACCGGGTCAAGCATCCACGGGCGTAGCGGGCGATCACTCGACCGGCTTCCATAGCCGCGACGACACCGGACCCCTCGTCGTCCGCGCCGGGCGCCAGCGTCCGCGCCTCGCCCGACTCGGACATCGAGTCGATGTGAGCGCCGACGCCGACGCGGCCGGGGCCGGTGCCGCGAATCGTGGCAACGACGTTGGCGAGTCGGCGCTGATCGGAACGGAACGGCTGAAGCCGGGCGCGCAGACCGTAGGCGGCCAGGCGGCTCCTGGCCCATCCGACCTCACGGCCGTTGTTCGACGAGCTGACGTGCCGCGACGTGGGGCGGTCGGCGGCGTCATGCGTGAGGTCGTGGAGGGTGCTCGCGACGCGCGCTCGGGAGACGTGGTCGACCGCCGCCTGCACGTCGGCTCGCGTGCAGTCGGTGGCACCGGGTGGCCGGGCTCGGGCCGTGCCCCCCTGGGCAGTCGCGGAGGGCAGGAGCAGGGTCCAGGGCAGGAGCATCATGCCGACGAGGCGATTGCGGCGCATATGTGCCTGTCGGCGGCTTTGTCCGGTTGGTTAAGGGCGGTTCGAGCCAGTTCTTTGGGCCGGTTTCGGGACGCGAACCGCGGGGGACGCGCCCGAGAGGTGCGGACGACAAGGACCGAAACGTCAGTGAGCGGTCCAGCCGCCGTCGATCGGCAGCGACGCACCGGTGATCGAGCGCGCCGACGGAGAGCAGAGGTAGACGGCGAGTTCGGCGACCTCGGCGGGCTCGACTAGGCGTTTGACCGCACTCTGGGCGAGCAGCACCTTCTCGACCACCTCGCTCTCGGGGATGCCGTGCGCCTTCGCCTGATCGGCGATCTGCTTTTCCACCAGCGGAGTGCGCACGTAGCCGGGGTCGATGCAGTTCGATGTCACCCCGTGCGCGGCGCCTTCGAGGGCCACGACCTTCGACAGGCCCTCCAGCGCATGCTTCGCCGTCACGTAGCCCGACTTGAACGGGGACGCCCTGAGTCCGTGCGCGGACGAGATGTTGACGATGCGACCGTAGCCGCGGTCGTACATCCGGTGCAGCGACGCCCGGACCAGTCGGAACGGGGCCTCCACCATGACCCGTTGCATCGCGACGAAGACCTGCGGCGGGAACTCGTGGATCGGGCTCACGTGCTGGAACCCGGCGTTGTTCACGACGATGTCGGCCACCAGGTCCGCCAGCCGGTCGAGCGCCATCGGGTTGCTGAGGTCGGCCTGCACGGCCTGCCCACCGATGTCGTCCGCGACCCGAGCCGCGGTGTCCGCGTCGAGGTCGACGACAGTGACCGTGGCGCCCGCGGTGGCCAACCGGTGCGCGCACGCGCGGCCGATGCCGCTTGCGCCACCGGTCACGATCGCGGTGCGCCCGGTCAGATCCACCCCGTCGGCGGCTGGACGGGTTGTGCTCCCGGTCATGCTCCCCCTCGCCTTTCCGCCTGAAGCCGCGTCACCGGATGTCCCCGGACCCGTCTACCGCGCGACGTACCCACCGTCGACGTACAACTCCGCGCCCGTCATGAAGGAGGCGTCGTCACTGGCGAGAAACGCGACCGCCGCGGCGACCTCCGACGGCGTGCCCAACCGGCCCATCGGGGTCCACGCGATCATCGCCTGCTCCGCCGCCGTGCCGCGCACCGGGTCGAGGATCGGGGTGTCGATGAACCCCGGATGCACCGAGTTGACGCGCACGCCACTGTCGGCCCAGTGCAGCGCGACGTTCTTGGTGAGGATGCGGACCG
>DATGDX010000228.1:0-7582 GCA_035310665.1 Mycobacteriales bacterium
CGCCGCGATGTTCTGCCTGATGACCCTGCCGCTGGCGCTGCCGGCCATCCTCGGGCTCGTGTTCCTGGCCGGGATCGCGTCGGCCCCGTTCTCCGCGGCCCGTGCCGCCCTGCTGCCGGACGTCGTCTCCGCGCCGCGATATCCGGCCGCCGTCACGCTGACCGGCGTCACCAGCGACGCCACGGTGCTGGTCGCCTCCGTGGTGGCGGGAGCCCTCGTCGCCATCGTCGGCGCGCCGGTCACGCTCGTGCTCAACGCGGTCACGTTCATCGTGTCCGCCGCACTGGTGCGCCGCGTCCGCTCGGCGGCACCCGCGAACCGGGACCCGGTGGGCCGGCGCTTGCGGCACGCCGCGGCGTTCCTGTGCGCCACCCCGCTGCTGCGCCGGGCGGTCCTTCTCGGGACCGTCCCGGCGGCGTCGGCCGCCGCGGTCGAGGCGTTGGTGGTGGTGTACGCCGACGGTCACGCGGCCGCGGCGGGCGGCTTCGCCGCCGTGCTCCCTGCCGCGACCATGGCCGTGGCCCCGCTGCTGCCCGCCGACGGCGCCAACGAGCGGCTGCTGCGGGCCAGCGCCGTGCTCGGGTTCGCGGGCGCCGCGGTCACGCTCGCGTGCTTCCTCACGCTTCCGGCCGGCAGCGCGATCGGCGCACTCGGGTTCGCCGGCGCCGGGGTGCTCTTCGCGGTGCTGATGCCGGCGAACACAGTCGTCGGGCGCGTGCTGCCGGGGGGCCTGCGGGCGTCCTCCTTCGGGCTGCTGATGGGCGTCTACATGGCCGGCCAGGCCGCCGGTGCGATCGGCGGCGGCCTGCTCGCCGAGCGATTCGGGGTGCGCGCCGCCTGCGCCGCGGCGATGCTCCCGGCCCTCGTCGCCACCGCAGCCTGCTGGCGCCCGCGGGACGCCCGCCGGGCCGCGGTGGGGGTGCCCGCGGTGTCGATGTCGCCGGTCGAGCCCGATGCGGCGGCACCCCGCGCCTCGGTGGGCTATGCCCGCGGCGCGTAGGCCGAGGGGACCCCGGCGGCGGAGACGTCGACCGCCGCCGCCCGCAGCCACTTGGTCGCCGCGTCGCCCGGCATCGGGGTGGTGATCAGGTAACCCTGGATCGTGTCGCACCCGAGCGCGCGCAGCGCGTCGAGCACCTCGACGTCCTCGACGCCCTCGGCCACGACCTCGAGGCCGAGGTTGTGGCCGAGTTCGATGACCGATCGCACGATGGCGGCGTCCTTGTCGCTGTGCCGCATGCGCGACACGAACGAACGGTCGATCTTCACTTCGTCCACGGGCAGCTGGCTCAGGTACGACAGCGACGAGTAGCCGGTGCCGAAATCGTCGATCGACAGGCGGACCCCGATCGCGCTGAGCTGCGCGAGCAGGTCGGCCGATCGCGCCGGCTCGACCATGAGGGCACTCTCGGTGATCTCCAGCACGAGGTGCCCCGGCGGCACGTCGTGGCGGTGCAGGTTGCGGGCGACGGTGGCGGCGAGCGAGCGGTCAAGCAGCGTGCGGGTGGACAGGTTGACCGCGACCGGCACGGAGCGCCCCTGGTCCAGCCACTGCCGGCACTGGGCGAGCGCCGCGTCGAGGACGAGCATGGTGAGGTCACGGATCAGCCCGCTGCTCTCGGCGACGGGGATGAACTCCGACGGTGCGACGAGCCCTTCCTGCTCGTGACACCAGCGCAGCAGCACCTCGACGCCGCGGACGTGCTCGCGGTCACACCGCGCCGCGACCTTCGGCTGATAGACGGGGAACAGCTGCCCGTCGGCGAGGTCGACCGCGCGACGCAGGTGCGCGGCGAGCGCGAGCCGGCGGGGGCTCGCCTCGTCCCGTTCGGGGGAGAACACGGCTACACCCAGGACGTCGCGCTTGGCCGCGTGCAGCGCCGCCTCCGCCCGGTGCTGCAACTGCTTCGCGGGGACCTCGGTGGCGCGTCCCGGCGCCACGCCGACGCTGACGTCGACGGCCACCGGCAGGCCGTCCACGGCGACCACCCGGGACAGCGCGTCGCGCAACCGCCGCGCCTCCGCGACGGCCTGCCCCCGGTCCGCGCCGGGAAGCAGCGCGACGAACTGGTCCCCGTTGAGCCGCGCCACGACCGCGGGCCCGCCGGGACCGCTCGCCGTGGAGACGAGACCGGCGACGAGCTGGAGCAAGCGGTCGCCGACCGTGTAGCCGAGCGTCCGGTTGACCTCACGGAACCGGTTCAGCCCGAGGTGCAGCACCGCGAGCGGGGCGCCGGGCGAGGCGCGCACGACCTCGTCGGCCTCCTCCAGCCAGCGCGTGCGGGTGCCGAGCCCGGACAGCGAGTCGTAGCGCGCGTCGTACCAGAGTTGGACGGTGAGGCGCTCCCGTTCCACCGCCACCGCCGCGTGGCGGGACAGGGTCTCCAGAAGCTGCCGATCGTCTCGGTCGAAACGCCGCGTCGTCGACCGGCGGTCCCCCACCGCGAGCAGGCCGACCGCGCCCGCGGCGGCGCTCAGCGGTGGCACCAGCCGCTCCCCCGGGTCGGCCGGTGTCGGGGGGACGACGAGCGGGCCACGCCCGGCCGCGAACGCCCGCAGCGGCTCCAGATCCGCCGGCCGCGCCGGGCTGCGATCGATCGCCTCGTCGGTGAGCCGGACCCGCAGGGACCCGTCGACCCCCGGCCACTCGCGCAGGACCAGGTCGGCCGCGGCACACCGCAGCAGCCGGCGGGTCTCGGCCAGCAGGGCCCCGAACAGCTCGTCGTCGCTGCGGGTCGTCCCGAGGGTGCGGGTGAAGTCGTAGACGGCGCGCAGGTCCGCGTTGCGCCGGCGGAGCCGGACGTAGCCGCGGTGCGCGAGGACGATCAGCGCGAGCAGCGCGCCGGCGAGGACGACGCCGGCCGGCTGTACGGCCACGAGAACCGCGGCGATGAGCGCGACCGTCGCGCCGATCAGGTGGGCGCCAGCGCCGACGGCCAGCGCGTCGACCAGCTCCCGACGCCCCAGCCGTTCGCCGTAGAGCCGGAAGACGGCGAGCAGCGGCAGGGTCGACAAGGTGCTCGCCGTGGCGACGCTCACCGCGACCGCGAGCCAGGTCCACGGACGCAGGGGAGTCGGTGTGCCCCCGAGCAGGGTGAAGCAGGACGCCGCGACCGCCGCCTGCAGGACGACCGCGGTGACGTTGAAGACGAACTTGTTGGGCTCGCGGCGGTGCCGACGCAGCTCACCGACCAGGCCCCCCACGGCCCAGGCCGCCACGACCCAGCGCGGGTGAACGGTCAGCAGTCCGAGGACCATGACGAACTCGCCGGCGTTGATCGACTGAGCCTGGCGGCGGAGTTCGAGGTCGAAGTGCACGGACTCGGCCGCGACCATGCACGCGGTCAGCAGCAGGAACGCGACGACGCCGTCGTGCGGGGCCGGGGCACCGGAGCGGATGACGAAGAGCGCGAGCGGAACCGCGACCGCCGCCTGGGCCAGACACACCCCGGCGAACAGCCAGCGCCGCGCCTCCGTGCCGATCGGCGGGACCTCAGCCATCACCTGCCACCATCGCTGCTCGGGCGGGGCGGCTGGACAGGCGCATCTGCGCCCATCGGACCCTGCACCTGCGCCACCCGGCCCGGTAGTGCCCATCCCACCGGCAGCGGACCCACGACGTCGGCACCGTGAGGCACCGCTTGTATACGCCGCGATTGTACCCGGGAAGACCGGAGGCTGGGCGCGCCCCCACGCCCGCCCCCGTCCGGCGGCCGCGTGATCGCGTCCGGGTAGGGCGGAGGTTGCATCGGTGGCAGGTGAAGGATTCGAACCTTCGTAGGCTGAGCCGACGGTTTTACAGACCGCTCCCTTTGGCCGCTCGGGCAACCTGCCACGTGCTCGCCCGCACCGGGCGAGCCGGCCCCAAGGATACCAACGCGCCGTCGGGGGAGCGCCCGCGGAACGAGCCAGCGAACGAGCACGAACCCACGGACACGCTACAGGAAAGCGCCCGACCGGGTCCGGGGGGAGAACCCGGCCGGGCACGTGGGACAGGCCGCGGCCTGGAAGGACAGGTATCCCTAAGAACTAGGTATACCGCTAGCGGAGGTATCCCGCCATGGCCTCGAGGCGGCGAATCCGCTCGCCCATGTCCGGGTGTGTGGAGAACAGCTTCGCCACGCCGCCACCACGGAACGGGTTGGCAATCATGAGGTGGCTGGTGGCGACGAGATTGCCCTCCTGGGGCAGCGGGAGCGCTTCGGTGCCGGCCTGCAGCTTGCGCAGCGCGCTCGCGAGGGCGACGGGGTCACCGGTGAGCTGAGCGCCCGACGCGTCGGCCTGGAACTCTCGCGCGCGGCTGATCGCGAGCTGGATCAGCGACGCCGCCACCGGGCCGAGGATCAGCAGAAGCAGCCCGGCGACGGGGTTGCCCCCTTCGTCGTCGTCACCACCGAGGGACAGGAACCAGGCGATCTGCGCGAGGTACATGATGACGCT
Source organism: Mycobacteriales bacterium (assembly GCA_035310665.1). GTDB lineage: Bacteria > Actinomycetota > Actinomycetes > DATGDX01 > DATGDX01 > DATGDX01. The sequence goes on from DATGDX010000228.1 coordinate 4,441, forward strand.
CGCGAGCGCCCCCGCGACTGACGAGATCAGGATGTCACGGTTGTACACGTGCGCCAGCTCGTGTCCGAGCACGCCGCGCAGCTCCCGCTCGTTGAGGATCTGCAGGATGCCCTCGGTGCAGCAGACCGCGGCGTTGCGCGGGTTGCGGCCGGTCGCGAAGGCGTTGGGTTGCAGGGTGGGCGACACGTACAGGCGTGGCATCGGCTGGCGCGCGAGCGTCGCGAGCTCGCGAACCACGCGGTACAACACGGGCTGCTCGGCCTCGGTGACCGGGCGGGCGCGCATGGAGCGGAGTGCGATCTTGTCGCTGTAGAAGTACCCGATGCCGTTCGTGAGCAGGGCAATGACGAGCGCGATGAGCAGTCCGCCGCGGCCGAACAGACTGCCGACGAACAGGATCAGCGCGGACAGGGCGCCGAGCAGCACGGCGGTCCGCAGACCATTGTGATGCCTGTGCACGGACCTCTTCCTGACTCCTTCCTGGTCCAGCTCCTCGAGAAACCGTCACTGGCATCAACCACGGGACGCGGACAAAGGTTCCCCGGAGCTCACGCGTGGGGCAGGGGGCCGAACCGGGTCCGGAGCGGCGGCCCGACAGGGGGCCGACCACGGGGACGGACCGTCAGCCGAGCGCGAGCGCGCTGAGTGGCGCGACCCGCAGCACCAGTTCGGGAGCGACGCCGAACAGCACGGTCACCGTGGCTGACACGGCCAGCGCCGCGGCGACGGGGCGGGCGAGCGCGACCCGGATCCGTTCGGCGCCCTCCTCCCGCCCGGCGAACACGAGCGTGGCCCAGACGATGTAGTAGTAGAGCGCGACGACGGTGTTCACCGCCATCACGATGGCGAGCCAGCCGAGCCCGCCGTCGATCGCGGCGCGAAACACGACGATCTTGCCGAACAGCCCCGCGAGCCCGGGCGGCAGCCCGGCGAGGTTGACCAGGAAGAACGCCAGCGCCAGGGCCACGCCGGGCGCCGTGCGGGCCAGGCCACGGAAGTCGGCGAGCAGGGCCCGGGGCCGGGTGCGTGCCACGGCGATCACGCACGTGAAGGCACCGATGTTCATGGCGGCGTAGATCGCGAGATAGGCGAGGGTGGCTGCGACCGCCCGGTCGAGGGTCGAGCCGGTCGCGGTGGCGGCAACGGCCAACGGCACCAGCATGTACCCGGCCTGGGCGATGGATGACCATGCGAGCAGGCGCACCGCCTGTCGCTGGCGCAGCGCGACGAGGTTGCCCAATGTCATCGTGAGCGCGGCGAGCACCGCGATGACGCTGCCGAGCACATCGGCGTACGGCGTGAGCGCCTCCCGTAGGAGAAGCAGGATTCCGGCGAACCCAGCGGCCTTCGACGCCGTCGACAGGAGCGCGGCGATGGGCACGGGGGCACCCTGGTAGGTGTCCGGGGCCCAGAAGTGGAAGGGCACCGCCGAAACCTTGAAGCCGAACCCGACCAGGACGAGGACGACCGCGACGCCCGCGATGACGGGCTGGTCGCCCTGCAGGCCGCGGGGGACGCGGGCGAAGTCGACCGCCCCGGTGAGCCCGTACACGAGACTGATCCCGTAGAGGGAGACCGCGGTGGCCAACACCGACACGATGAAGAACTTCAGCGCTGCTTCGGTGGAGCGGCCGTCGTAGCGGCGCAGCGCGGTGAGGGCGAACGCCGGCAGCGAGACGACCTCCAGGGCGACGATCAAGGTCACGAGATCACGGCTGGCCGCGAGGACGAGCATTCCGGTGAACGCCGCCAGCAACAGGAAGTGGTACTCGCCGATCGGGATGCGGGCCTCCGTGACGTACGGCGAGGACAGCAGCAGCACGACGACCGCGACGAGCAGGAACAGGGTCCAGAAGAAGAGCGTGAAGTTGTCGACGGCGAACGCCACGCCCGCGCCCTGCCCGGGCAACGGAAACGTCGTGCGGTCCGGCTGCCGAACCAGCGCGACGGTGGCGACGAGCGCGACGAGGACGCCGACGATGCTCGTCGCGCCGAGGACCGCGCCGCGCCGATGCCGGGGGATGAACAGGTCGGCAACGAGCACGACGAGCGCGGTGAGCGCGAGGATCAGCGGCGGGGCGATCGCGGCGTAGTCGATGGTCTGGATCACACTCATGGTCAGCCGCTCCCCAACAGGGCGCGCACCGCGCCGTCGGTCACACCGAAGACGATCCGCGGGTAGAGCCCGACGACCAGCGTCGCGAGGACGAGCGGTGTCCACGCCGCGAGCTCACCGGCGGTCACGTCGGTGAAGCCCGCGCGGCGCCAACCGTCAGGGACGACGCCGAACGCGACGCGGCGCAGCATGAACAGCAGGTACGACGCGGTCAGCACGGTGCCGATCCCGGCGAGGGCCATGAACGCGAGGAACAGGCCGCGCGGCAGGTCCGGATTCGGGCGGAACGCGGCGAGCATCGTCAGCATCTCCCCCCAGAACCCGGCGAGGCCCGGGAGGCCGAGGCTGGCGATCGCGGCGAAGACCAGCAGCGAGCCGAGGTTCGGCGCCTTGGCGAGCAGCCCGCCGCCGATGACCGGGATCTCCGCGGTGTGGCAGCGGTCCTTGATGGCGCCGGCGAGGAAGAACAGCAGCCCGGTGATGAGACCGTGCGCGATGTTCCCCATGAGCGCCGCGTTGACGCCGACCGGCCCGAGCGTCGCGATCCCGAGCAGCACGAACCCCATGTGCCCCACCGAGGAGTAGGCGATCAGCCGCTTGAGGTCCCGCTGCGCGAGGCAGGCGAGCGAGCCGTAGAGGATCCCCACGACCGCGAGGGCGGCGAGGTACGGCGCGAACGAGCGGGCGCCGTCGGGGACCACGGGCAGCGCGATCCGCACGAAGCCGTAGGTCCCCATCTTCAGCAGGACCCCGGCCAGCAGCACCGAGCCGACGGTCGGGGCCTCGGTGTGCGCGTCGGGAAGCCACGTGTGCAGCGGCCACATCGGCGTCTTGACGCCGAAGCCGAGGAACAGCCCCGCGAATGCGAGCAGCTGGACGGTGCGCGACAACCCGTCGCCCTTGCGCGCGGCGAGCTCCACCATGTCGAACGTGCCGGCCTGGGCGTAGATCAGCAGGAACGCCAGCAGCATCAGCACGGAGCCGAGCAGCGTGAACAGGATGAACTTGTTCGCGGCGTAGGTCCGG
>DATGDX010000229.1:0-1680 GCA_035310665.1 Mycobacteriales bacterium
GGTCGAGCTCCTCGAAGACCGCCCGCGCCAGCCCGCACCACGTGGTGACGCCGGCGTTGGTGCAGTGGTAGATCGCGGGGTCCGGGGCGCGCTCGACGAGCGCGACCAGCCCGTGCGCGAGGTCCCGCGACCAGGTCGGCGACCCGCGCTGGTCGTCGACGACGGCCAGCGTCTCCCGCTCCGGCGCCAGCCGCGCGATCGTCTTCACGAAGTTGCGCCCCGCGCCGCCGTAGACCCACGCGGTCCGCACGACGTACGCCGACGGCAGCGTGGCGAGCACGGCTGTCTCCCCGGCGAGCTTCGAACGCCCGTACGCGTTGCGCGGGCCGGGCGGGTCGTGCTCGTCGTACGGGTCGTGCGCGGTGCCCGCGAACACGTAGTCGGTGGACAGGTGCACCAGCCGCGCGCCGTGCCGGGCGCAGGCCGCGGCCAGGGCGCGCGGGGCCTCCGCGTTGACCCGCCAGGCCGTCGACTCGTCGGTCTCCGCGCCGTCGACGTCGGTGTACGCCGCCGCGTTCACGACCACGTCGGCGCCGCGCACCGCCGCGTCGACCGCAGGCGCGTCGCCGACGTCCAGCCGCGCCCGGGGCAGCCCGACCACGTCGATGCCGCGCTCGCTGAGCACCGCGACCAGGTCCGTGCCGAGCTGGCCCCCCGCGCCGGTCACCAGCCACCGCGTCATGCCAGCCCGGCCTTCTTCTTCAACGGCTCCCACCAGCCGCGGTTGTCGCGGTACCAGCGCACCGTGTCCGCCAACCCGGCGTCGAAGTCCACCCGCGGCTCGTAGCCCAGCGCGCGCAGCTTGTCGTCGGCCAGCGAGTAGCGCCGGTCGTGGCCCTTGCGGTCCTCGACGTAGTCCACCATCTCCCAGCCCGCGCCGCACGCGGCGAGCAGCCGCTCGGTGAGCTCCCGGTTGGTCAACTCGGTGCCACCGCCGATGTTGTAGTACCCCCCCGGGCGCCCCCGCTCGAGCACGACCTGAACCCCGCGGCAGTGGTCGTCCACGTACAGCCAGTCGCGGACGTTGAGGCCGTCGCCGTACAGCGGGACCCGCCGCCCGTCCAGGAGGTTGGTGACGAACAGCGGGATGACCTTCTCCGGGAACTGGTAGGGGCCGAAGTTGTTCGTGCACCTCGTCACCGAGACGTTCAGCCCGTGCGTCACGGCGTACGCGCGGGCGAGCAGGTCGCCGCCCGCCTTCGCCGCGCTGTACGGCGAGTTCGGGTCGAGGCGGTCCGTCTCTCGGAACGACCCCTCGGCGATCGACCCGTAGACCTCGTCCGTGGACACGTGGACCACGCGGGGCACGCCGGCGCGCAGGCAGGCGTCGAACAGGGTCTGCGCGCCGAGCACGTTGGTGACGACGAAGTCGGCCGCCCCGGCGATCGACCGGTCGACGTGCGTCTCGGCGGCGAAGTTCACGACCACGTCGGTGCCGGGCAGCACCTCGTCGAGCAACCGGCCGTCGACGATGTCGCCCTGCACGAACCGGTACCGAGTGCGGTACCGAGCGCTGCCGGTGACCGGCGCCAGGTTCTCCAGGTTGCCGGCGTAGGTGAGCTTGTCGTAGACGGTCACCACGGCGTCCTCGAAGCCGCGGTAGCCGCCGGACAGCAGCGTCCGCACGTAATGGGAGCCGATGAACCCGGCACCCCCGGTCACCAAGAGCCGCATGAGCAC
>DATGDX010000230.1:0-5594 GCA_035310665.1 Mycobacteriales bacterium
ACGGTGCTACGGTTCGCACTTGGTCGCTTTTTCACCGGCCCCAGGTCTGTTCCACAATCGCACCGCCCAGGCGTGGTCGGTCGCGTGCGTGATGTGATAGGCCTTCGCTTCGCCGCGCGTGCAGAAGGCGAGCATGGCGAGCCGCCCGTCGCGGAAGCCAAGCCCGAAGGCGGCCCGGTCGACGTGCGGGCGTGTCCTGGCCGCACACGTCGCAATGAACTTCGTAGCCCGTGTGCCCCAGGTCGTGGTTTGTCTCGCGGGCGACTCGTACCACTTGGCGATGCACGTTCTCGAGGCTGATGACAGTCACGGTGATCCTCTCTGGATGTCCGCTGTGGTTTTTACTGCCGATTACGGATAGGCTTTCGCGCGGTGGGTTGGCGGCCCGCAGACGCGATGCGGGTCATGCGGTGCCCGCGGCCGTTCCGTCACGCGCCGCAGAATCCGCGTAATCCGCACAAACCGACGGGACGGGCGTTTCTGCGGGTTGTGCGGATAGTGCGGCGACGTGGACGGCCCAGGTCGGTGACGTAGGCCGGCCGCGGCGGTCGCGGTTCGGTTCGGGCAGCCGGGTGAGGTAGCCGTGGTCTTCAAGCAGCCGCAGCGCTGGGTCGAGGTCGCCGGTCTTGCGGAACCGGGTTCGGGATGCCGCGCTGAACAGGTCACGTTTGGTGACCAGTTCGCGGCCGAGGCGGCGGATCACCGCGAGCAGCTGCCGGGCATCGTCGCTGGCGGGGTCGGCGTTCATCGCGTCGAACGCGGCGAGCGCGTGCGCCTGGTAGTAGTCGCCGAGCCGCAGCGCCGACGCGACCGATGCCTCGTCGATGGACGTGCGCCAGCCGGCGACGGGGTCGGCGGCGAGGTGGAGCAGGGCGGCGATGCGGGCCACCGCGCCGGCGAGCTTCGCTCCCCAATCCGCAATGTGGGCCAGCGAACCTGTCGGTCCGAGCCGCGGCTCGAGGTCTCGCTCAGCCTCGACGAGCAAGGCGTGCGCGCCGGGGGTCAGGGTCAGCACGGCCGGATCAGTCCAGTCGGCGAGGCCGCGGGCGAGGTGTTGCACCATTGCGGCATAGACGGACCTGACGGCGTTGGGGATCGGCGGTGGCGCGATCTGCCGGTACCCGACCTTGGACGGCGGCAGCGCGTAGAGGAACCGAGCGAGCAGCCCGCGACTGCGTAACGCTTCGCTGCGGGCGACCGTCGCCAACACCCCGGGTTGGATCATCAGCGCCAGGGTGAGCGCGGGGCGGGGCACGAACTCCGGTGGTCGACCCTTGCGATCGACCCGCAGCGGATCCCCGGCGTGACCCTTCAGCCACACGTCAAGATTGGGAACCTGCCCGGAGTAGCGGCCGGCGATGGTGTAGAAGATGCCGCCCTCCGCGGAAACGATCGCGAGCCGGCCGCGCTGCTCGGCGAGCACCGACGCGGCGGCCTCCGGGGTGACGTCGTCGGCGAGCAGCCGGGGCACCGGCGGAATCTTGATCGCCTCCGCGTACGAGCTGGCCGCGACCGCGTCGGCCAGCAGCCGGTCCCGGTCGCTACCTTCGGCGCGCCCGGCCGCCTGCCTCGCCTGCTCGGCGGCGCGGGTCGCCACATTCTTCGCCGTCTCGGCCTCCAGCCGGGCGGCGGCTCCGGCACGGGCCAACTCGGCTTCCACGTCGACGATCGGCCGCGTCATCACCGCCTGCACGGCGCTCTTGCGCTCGCCTGGAACGGCCGCCGTCACCGTGTACAGGCACAACGGCTCGCGCCATCCGGGGCGCACCTCGACCTCCACCCGGCCGCCCGCGACCGCGGCCAGCACCGCGAGCGCGGTCGTGCCGGCCATGCCCGCGTCGGTCTGGGTGAACGTGGCCACCGCGTCGATCACCCCGGCGATCGCCGGGGGGAACTCGTCGGCGGGAAACGGCGGCAGCCGGACCCGGCGGGACAGCGGGGCCGGCGGCGGGTCGGTGTCGGCCGGGCGGGCGAGGGCGAACACGTCGGCAGCACCGTGCCCGGCGGCCAGGAAGTCATCGGCGCCGACTTTCACCGCCCCGTCCGCAGCGAAGATCACCCACTCAACGCTGGCGCCCTTCGCCCTGCGGGTAGCGCGTCAGCGCAAGCAGCTCCCGCTGGACCGCCGGTTTGACCATGACATCCGAGTCGAACGCGATCAGCGTGCGGCGACCCGACCACACGATGTCGAGCAGATCGGGCAGCGCGACGCCGCCGGAACGCCACGCGGACACCCCGAGCAGCCCGATCGCGGACAGGCCCGCCGAGGCGAGCGCGTCGACCTTGCGGGCGCCCTCGGTGACGACGAGCGGCGTCCGGGGGTTGTGCAGCGTGCGCAGGGCCAGCTCGGACACGTCGACCACCACCCGGGATCCGGCCGGCGTCTCGTACTTGACCGGACGGCCGTCGATCTGCCGCGGCTCATCCGGCCGGTACTGGTGCAGTCCGACCCCGCCGGTGGTGTCGCGAATCGGAATGAGCAGCCCGGGCACGCGGCACTGCGCATCGGCGAAGCCAAGATCGCGCAGGCGTTGCCTGGTGTCCACCGAGACGTAACCGCGCTCGCGCGCCACCGCCGGGTCGATCGCCGAGTCGGCGAGCAACCGCTGGTGCTGCGCGAAGAGCCGCAAGCGTAGCCGGTCACGGCAGCCTCCTGCCGTGACGCGGTGCCGATTTCGGCGGTCGAGTGCTGCTCCTCGTGCGGGGGGTGCGGGTCGGGGCCGAGCGCGAGCAGGCGCAGCAGGGCCGCGGTCGGCACCACGAGGCGACGACCGAGCCGGATAACGGGCACGTCACCGCGGGCGACCGCCTCATGGGAGGAGGTCCGCGACAGCCCGAGCAGCCGACCGGCCGCGGGGACGGAGAGGGTAGGCCGCTGGTACGGGTCAGGGATGCCGACCGAATCCGGGTTGGTCATGCTGGGTAGTTTCCCGGTCGCCCTGGTATACTGACTACGTAACTGCGCGGCAAGTTTGGTTGCGAACCGGAGATGGCACGTTGACTGTTTCTTCCCGCGCGTCTGGCCGAGAGCTGGTACAAGTCGGTGATCGGGCGGTGCCGCGCACGTTCACCATCAGCCATGACCGTGAAGATGAGTCGCCGGTCGTGGAGCTGCACTGTGAGGTGCGCGGCGAGGTGCCGCAGTGCCGCGGTGTGACCGTGACGAGCAAGGACAACGGCCGGGAGATCGTCTCCAGCGATCTGCGCAGGGTTCGCGTCGAAGATCTCCTCGAGCTCGCCGTCGTTCACGTCGCTCTGGCGGTTCGCGAGTCGGACAAGAACGGCCGGGTGCGGCTGGGTCTGATTACAGGTGAGGAGGGTGCGCGGGCGACGCTACGTGTCACGAGGCAGGTACGAGCCGAGGCCCGTCGCAAGATGACGCCGGCACTGCTGCGAGAGGTGGCAGAGGTCTACCGGGCCTCAATCGGTGATCGGCCAACCCAGGCCGTGGCTCGGCACTTCGGCGTCGCCCACCGGACCGCCGCGCTCTACGTGAAAAAGGCGCGAGAGGCCCGCGAGCTCCGGCCCGCCGTGCGCGGCCGAGGCGGCGAGCAGCCGTGAGGGGCAGCATCGTGCGCCGCCCGCAAGGGCTACAGCGTCGTGATCGACCTCGGGCGCGACCCGGAGACGGGCAGGCGACGCCAGAAGTGGCACTCCGGGTACCGGACCAAACGCGAGGCGGAAGCCGCTGTCAGCGAGTTGATCGGCGCGGTCAACCGCGGCACCTACGTGGCGAAGACCCGACAGACCCTGGCGGCGTTCGCCGAGGAGTGGCTCGCCGCAATCGCGCCAACCGTGCGGCCGGCGACGCACTACTCCTACGCCCGCAATCTTCGGCTGCACGTCCTGCCCTACCTCGGCGCCGCGACCTTGGTCGCCATCGACGCCGGCAGCCTCAACCGCCTCTATGCCCGGCTGCTCGCCGACGGACGCCGCAACACCAAGGGTGGCGGGCTCTCACCACGGTCCGTGCGCTACGTGCACACCATCCTGCACCGGGTCCTCAAGGACGCGGTGAAGTTGGGCCGGCTGGCGCGGAACCCAGCGGACGCCGCGGACCCGCCACGAAGCCCATCACCGTCGCCCGCCATGGTCACCTGGACCGCTCAGGAGCTGCGCGAGTTCCTCGCCGCCACGACGAACGACCGGCTGCACGCCGCCTGGGTGCTGCTCGCCACAACAGGGATGCGACGCGGAGAGGCACTCGGGCTTCGCTGGTCCGACGTCGACCTGAACGCGGCACGGGCGGCGGTTCGCCAGACCGTCATCGCCGTCCGGCACGAGGTCGCGTTCGGCACACCGAAGACGGCCAAGGGCCGGCGAACGGTCGCGCTCGATGCCGGAACGGTGACCGCGCTCCGTGAGCACCGGAAGCGGCAGAACGCCGAGCGGCTGCAGGTCGGCGCGGGCCGGCACGACCATGACCTCGTGTTCTGTGGGATCGATGGGACGCCGCTGCACCCTGAACGCTTCAGCCGGTCATTCAGTGATCGGATACGCCAGCTCGGGCTTCCGAAGATCCGTCTTCACGACCTCCGGCACGGCTGGGCGACGACGGCGCTCGCCGCCGGGGTCCATCCGAAGGTCGTCCAGGAGCGGCTGGGCCACGCCAACATCTCGATCACCCTCGACGTGTACAGCCACGTCGCCGAAGGACTTCACGTCGACGCCGCCGAGAAGGTGGCCGGGCTCTTCTCCGGCACTGGTTAGCAGTTCGTTAGCACGACAGCGGTGGAACCCGAGCGCCAGCCGCTGACCTGGTACTGTTGGGTGTCGGAGGGGGGACTTGAACCCCCATGCCCTTGCGGGCACTAGGCCCTCAACCTAGCGCGTCTGCCTATTCCGCCACTCCGACATGACTCGGCCGAGTGCTCGCGGCACACCGCGCCCCGCTCCCCGGACGTGGTCGAGTTTACCGCAGCGCGAGCCGCTACTCGACGGCGTGGACCGGGTGCTCGAGCGCGGCCACCCCGACCTCGAACTCCCGCATCTTCGGCGCCGCGCTCAGGTTCATCGTCTGGTAGGCCACGTAGTACAGCGTCGAGTAGGTGTCCCGGCTCTCCTCCAGCGCCCGCTCGTCCTCCCACAGGGTGACCGTCATCACCTGCCCGGTGCCCCGCTCCACCAGCACGAAGCCGCCCGCCATGCCGGGGATCTCCTTGGTCTTCGGCAGCAGCTCATGCTCGAAGTAGCTCAGGTCCCGCTGGATGTCACGGGCCGACTCGCCCTCGAACATGGTCACCCTGGCGTACATCAGCACCCCTTCGCCGGTCGGACACCGTGGCCCTCACCCTGGCGAGGTGGGGGCGCTCGCGGCAAGCGGCCAACGTCCCGGATCTGTCGTCGCGATCGGGCAGGATGGCGCCATGACGAGCAGCGCGACGAGCACCGCGACGAGCGGCGAGGACGAGGTCGTCGACCTGTGTCGCGACCTGATCCGGATCGACACGACGAACCCGCTGCGCCGGGAGCGGCCGGCCGCCGAGTGGGTCGCCGGCGTGCTCGCCGAGGTCGGCATCGAGGCGACGATCTACGAGTCGGAGCCGGGGCGGGCCAGCGTCGTCGCCCGGGTCGAGGGCAGCGACCGGACGCGG
>DATGDX010000231.1:0-2737 GCA_035310665.1 Mycobacteriales bacterium
CGGCGCCCTCGACGAGCACCGCCTCGCCGCCGAGACGGCGCACGACCTGGGCCATCTCCACGCCGACCGGCCCACCGCCGAGGATCAGCAGGCGGCGCGGGATAGCCGTCATGCCCGTCGCCTCGCGGTACCCCAGACGCCCTCCAGCTCACGAAGTCCCGGGATCGGCGGCACGATCGGATCCGACCCGGTCGCCACCACGATGTGCTCGGCGGTGTGCCGGACGCCCTCGACGTCGACCGCGCCGGTGCCGGCCAGCCGGCCCGTGCCGCGCAGCAGGTCGATGCCCCGGTCCGCCAGCCAGCGCTGCTGGCCGGCGTCGGAGTAGCCCGACACCATGAAGTCCCGCCAGGCCAGCGCGGCGGCAACGTCGACCTGCGCGTTCGCGCCGGCCTCGCGCGCGCCCGCCACCGCCTCGCCTGGGCGCAGCAGCGACTTCGACGGAATACACGCCCAGTAGGAGCACTCGCCGCCGACCAGCTCCCGCTCCACGACGGCCACTCGCAGCCCGCGCGCGGCCAGCGCCGCGGCGCAGTGCTCTCCGGGCGCCCCGCCGCCGAGAACGATCACGTCGTAGTCGTAGTCGCTCACGTCGGCAGCGCCGTCCCGGCCTGCTCCGCCACCATGTACGCGGCGTACCAGTCCGGCCAGTTCGCGTCGCGCTGCCCGGTGCGCTTCTCGTGCTCGCCGTGCGCGGCCTCCGCGCGCCGAAGCGCTCCCGCCAGGTCGGCCGTGGAGGCGAATGTCGTCTCGGCGGCGTCGACCCGGCCGGGCAGCCGCGTCGTAATTTCCTGCAGCAGCCAGCCGTTGCCATCGGAGTCACTGAACGTGGCGAAGGAGCGGTAGCTGGCGTGATCTGGCGCCGCCCCGCCGACCCGGCCGCTCGTGTCGTCCGGCTGGAACTGCGCGCCCGGCGTCCCGGCGTGGAACACCTCGCTGACCTCGACACCGCGGGCGACGAGCTCCTCGCGCGCCGCCGCGATGTCGGAGACGATCAGGTAGAGGCCCTGGGCCGAGCCGGGCCCGGCCGAGGTGATGTTCGTGCCGAACTGGACCGAGCACCCGGAGCCGGGCGGTGTGAACTGGACGACCCGGAAGCCGTTATCGAAGGCGAAGTCGGCGTCGAGCCGCCATCCGAGGCTCCCGTAGAACTCCTTCGCGCGGTCGACATCGGAGACCGGGATGACGACCACCTCGAGCTTCAGGTCGACGTTGTTGACGCTCGCGATCCCGCTCGCGTCGTTGCTCTGGACATCCGGCGTGCTCATCGCGGCCTCCTTGAGTGGTGTCGGGGATGACCGTCGCGCTTTCACCACTCCAGGGCCACCAGGCAGACCGCCCTGGCGGCCCTGGTCTGCGTCCTCGGCAGACCCCGATCGCAGATGCGCTGCTGTTCCGGGAGATCGAGGCTGTTCCGGAGATCGAGGCGCTCGCTCCGGTCGCGCCCGCGTTCTGATCGGTTACCTGTCATGACAGGACGTCCGGGCCCGGCTCCTGCCCCGGTTAGTGTCGGGGGAGCACGGCAAGCAGCGCGTCGGGGTAGGGGACGGCTCGTGACAGTCGGGCCTGGGATCACGGCGCAGTTTCCTTTGCTGACCGACGAGCAGGTCGCATCGCTGGCGCGACGAGGGACGCGCCACGTCACCACGGCGGGTGAGGTGCTGTACGCTGCCGGCGACCGAGGCTACGGCTTCATCGTCATCGAGGCCGGCGAGGTCGACGTCGTACGGCCCGCGATGCCGGATGCGCCCGAGACCCTCATTGCCACGTGGGGGCCGGGTCGGTTCCTCGGCGAGCTCAACCTGCTGACCGGGCAGACGGCGATCGCGACGGCTCGGGTCAGATCGGCCGGTGTCGTGCATCGCATCGCACCCGCACAGTTCCGTGAGCTCATGGCCGAGGACGCCGACGTGTCCGACCTCGTCCTGCGCGTCCTGCTCGCCCGGCGCGAGTCGCTGCGACGCGGCGAGGGCGCGCGAGTGCTCGAGATCCTCGGCAGCCAGATGTCGCCGGCGACGCACGCGCTGCGCACGTGGGCCTCACGTCAGGAACTGCCGCATACGTGGCTCGACGTCGACGACCCCGGCGGCCAGGCGCTCGCGCGTGCCGCCGGGATCGCGGTCGAGGACCTGCCTGCCGTCATCACGCCGACAGCGATCCTGCGCCGGGCCACCGCCGGTGACGTGGCCGACCACATTGGATTGGCGTTGCGGCCGGACGACCGCCATGACTTCGACGTCGTCGTCGTGGGTGGCGGACCGGCGGGGCTCGCCGCCGCGGTGTACGCCGCGTCCGAGGGCCTGCGCACCATGCTGCTGGACAGGGTCGCGGTAGGCGGTCAGGCCGCCGCCAGCGCACGCATCGAGAACTACCTCGGCTTCCCCGCCGGGATCAGCGGCATCGAGCTGACCGCGCGCGCCCTGGCGCAGGCGAACAAGTTCGGTGCGCAGGTGTCCAGCCCGTGCGACGTCGTCGCGCTCGACTGTCACGACGGGCAGCTGCACGTGGCGCTGTCCAACCGGGAGGTCCTCGACACGCGCGCGGTCGTCATCGCAACCGGCGCCCGATATCGGAAGCTGCCGCTCGCGGGCTGGTCCGACTACGAGGCCGCCGGCACCTACTACGCCGCGACCGAGATCGAGGCGCGGGCGTGCGCCGCCCGGCGCGTCGCTGTCGTCGGTGGCGCCAACTCCGCCGGGCAGGCGGCGCTGTTCCTCGCCAACGCGGGGAGCGAGGT
>DATGDX010000232.1:0-7125 GCA_035310665.1 Mycobacteriales bacterium
GCGCCCGGTGGGCGGCATCGCGGGCGGAATAACCAGCGGTGTGACATACTTTTAGATGCTCGCCGGGTCGAGTCTCGTTGTTGCGGCCACGGCCACTTGTGCGGCACGGGTCGGCGCGGCTTCGGACATGGTCCCCCCAAAATCCCGTCGGCTTTGCCACGACGGTGCAATGGCTTCGTTTCCCGAGGCGACCTTACCGCCGTTTGCCGCTCCTGACGCCTCCCGCCAACCCTGCTATTTCGGCGGGCGACGACCTTGTCCGGGTGGGACGTAAACACTCCCGATTGCGCGCCTTTTCCCGGTCCCGGGTCGACCGGGAGGAACCGGCGACCTTATGCCGGTTGTCCCGGAGGTCGGTTCTATTCCCGCTTTGTTCCCGCTTTGTGCCGCTCAGGGGCCGCTCAGGGGGAGAGCGTGGAGTAGACCCGCTCGCCGCGGAACAGCCGTCGTGCGCGGTCCCAGGGGAAGAAGATGACGACCCGGAACTCGACCCGCTCGCCGCTCGCGCTCATCCCGAGCCACTCCCCGGCGTGCGTCGCGGTCGCGTCCGCCTCCTCGCACACGCCCTGCGGCCCGATGACGATCGTGGTCAGCTCGAACCTGACGTCCGGGAACGCGCGAAGGAACTCGGTGTAGAAGCGGGCCGCGCCCTCGTGCCCCGCCCATCGGTGACCGGTCGGGACGAGCTCGTAGACGCAGTCGTCGGTCAGCGTCGAGAGCAGCCCGGGGATGTCGCGAGCGTCCTCCGCGATCGAGTGGCGCTTCCACAGCCGGCGGATCTCGTCGTACTCGTGCTCGTCGACGTCGCGGCGCACGAGCTCGAGTGCCGCCTCGTGCCGGGCCGGGTCCACACGCAAGACCCTACGTACCAACCGGGGCGGGGGCCGGGGTGCGGTGGCGCCCGCCGTACGCCGATCACCTCGACATGACCGCCGACCCGCCGGGCTGCCCCGACTGCGGCGCCGCGTTTCGCCCCGGATCGCCCCGCTGCCCCCGCTGCTCGCTTCCGCTCGTCGGACCACTGGTCGGGGAACTGTGGCAGGTCGACCAGCAGCTCGCCCGGCTCGGCGCGCGGCGCCGCCAGCTCCTCGCCGCGCTGCGCGACGCGCGACCGTCCCCGGGGGAGGCCCCGTCCGTCGCCGCGTCTCCCCGCGCATCGGAAACCCGGCCGCCGAGCGTGCAGAACCTGCTGCTGGGGCCTGGGTGTCTTCCTCCTCGCGGTCGCCGCGGCCATCTTCGTCGCCGTTGCGTGGGGCCGGCTCGGGGTGGGCGCGAAGCGCTCGTGCTGCTGGTGGTGACCACCGTGACGGTGCTGGCGGTGCCCCTCGCGCGGCGCCGGGGCCTCGTCGCGACCGGCGAGGCGCTCGCCGCCCTGGCCGTCGGGCTGGCGCTGCTCGACGCGCACGGTCTGCGTCGCGCGGACCTGTTCGCGCTGGCCCGCCCCGACGCGCGGCTCTACTGGGCCGGGGCCACGCTGCTCGTCGCCCTGGTCGCGGCGGCGGGCAGCGCCCGGGTCGGGGCGGGCGCGTGGCGGTACGCGGCGGTGGCGCTCGGCCAGCTGCCCACCCCGTTGCTCGCCGGGTGGCTCGCGGACGCGGGGCACCCCGCGGGGGCGGCGGTGCTGCTCGGGGCGCAGACGCTCGCCCTGTCCGCGGCGGCGACGCGCTGGATGCCCCGCGCGGGTGTCCGCGGGCGCGCCGGCCTTCGGGCGCTGCTCGCCGCGGGGGCGGTGCTGGCCTGGGTCGTCGCCGTGGGGTTCGCCCTGAGCGCGGCGCACCCGCGCCCCGCCGAGGCCGTGCTCCCCGGTGTCCTCGCCCTTCTCGTCCTCGCCGCGGTCGCAGCCGCCGCAGCGGAACTTGCTGGTCCGGCGGCTCCCTCACGGCACCCCGCCGCCTTCGCGGCGGCGGGGGCCGTCGCGGCCGCGGCGTACGCCCCCGTCGCCCGCGCCCTCGACGGCGACGGGCGGCTGGTCGCCCTGGCCGGCATCGTGCTGCTCCTGCTGCTCGGCACGGCCGTAGTGCCCGCGGCGTGGCGCCCGGGCCCTGTCGGCGTCGCCCTCGTGATCGCCGCCGGGACGATGGCCGCGGTCGCCGGCCCCACCGTGCTCGCGCTGGTCGGTCCGCTCAGCTGGCTCACCGACCCCTGGAGCGCGGACGCGGCCGGCGGTGCGCGCGGCCTGGTCGCCGTCGGGCGCACGTGGAGCGGGGGGTGCCCGTTCCCATCGTGCTCGGCAGCGCCACGCTGGCCGCGGCGCTCGCCGGAGCGCTGCTCGCCCGGCCCCGGGTCACCGTGGCGGCCGGCGCCGCGCGGGCAACACCCATGCTGGGAACCGCGGCGCTGGAAACCGCCGCGCTGGGAACCGCTGCCGCGCTCACCGTGTCCCTGGGGCTCAACCTCGGGTACCCGGCCGCCCTCGGTCTCGACCTCACCTTCGGCGCCGCGCTGCTCGTCTCCGGCGCCCGGGCCGGGCGGCGGCGCGCCGGGGTGCTCCTCGCGGCGTGCGGCGCGGTCGTCCTCCTGCACACCGTCGCGTGGGCCCTCGCCGCCACCCCGGCCACGCTCGTCACCCTCGCGGCGGCCGCCGTAGCCGCGCTCACCGCCGGTCTGCTCGCGGCGGCCGCCCTCGCGTCCCCCGTGCCATCCGGCGCCGTGCTGTCCAAGGCTGCGCTGTCCGGCGCCGCGCTGCTCACCGCCGCCGAGATGTTCGCCCTGGCCCGCGCCGCACACGCCCCCGTCGCCCGCGCCGGTTTCCTGCTGGCGCTGGCCGGGCTCGGCGTCGTCGCCGCTGGCACCGCGCGGCGGCGCCGTCCCGACGGCCCATGGCTGGAGGTGTCGGGAGCGCTCGCCTACGTCGCCGGTCTCACGGCGGCGCTCGCCGACCCGGGGTGGACGTCGTACGCGCTCGCCGCGGGCGGGCTCGCCGCGCTCGCCGTCGCGCTGCGAGCCGAGCGCCGCCGGGTGGCGTGGGCGGGCGCCGCGCTGCTCACCGGGTCCGGCTGGGTGCGGCTGTCCCTCGAGCGGGTCGGCGCGCCGGAGGCCTATCTCGCGCCGCTCGGCGCGGTCGCGATCGGGCTCGGGCACCTGCGGCGCACACGGGATCCCGCGGTGTCGTCGTGGCGGGCGTACGGCGCCGGTCTCGGCCTGGCCCTGCTGCCCAGCCTGCTCGTGATCCTCGACGGTGACCCCGGCCTCGCCCGCCCGCTGCTACTCGGGGTCGCCGCCCTCGTCGCCCTGCTCGCCGGGGCCCGGGCCCGGCTGGCCGCCCCGCTGATCGTCGGGGCCGGCGTGCTCGGCGTCGACGCCGCGGTCTAGCTCGCGCCGCTCGCCGCCGCGCTGCCGCGGTGGGTGAGCATCGGCGCGATCGGGCTGCTGCTCCTCGCGCTCGGCGCGACGTACGAGCGGCGGTTGCGCGATCTCCGGCGCCTGCGCGCGTCGCTGTCACGGCTCAGCTGAGCACTCAGGGGGTTGGCTGAGCACTCAGGGGCTTGCGCGCACTCCAGCCGAGCCCGGTGCGGCCCCGGGCGTCAGGACGGGCTCGGCTCCGACTCCGGGCGGGGCAGCCCGGGGAACTGGTCGACCGGCGCGCCGACCGGGAGGAAGACCCACTTGCGGTAGGACCAGAAGCGGAACGTGGTGCCGAGCGCCAGGCCCACGACGTTCGCCGACACGTTGTCCGCGACCGCCCCCTGCAGCCCGAGCACGTAGTGAGAGGCGGCGAGGCAGCCGAGCGCGATCGCGAGCCCGACCGCGTTGAGCAGGAAGAACAGGGCGTACTCCCGGGCCAGTCCGGTCCGGTCCCGGTGCTTCCAGGTCCAGTGCCGGTTGCCGAAGTACGCGAACGTCGCGGCGGCGACGACCGACAGCGTCTTCGAGGTCAGCGGCCCCAGGTCGACCCCCAACCGGAGCAGGTTGAACACCGTAATGTCGACCATGAAGGCGGCCGCGCCGACGGTGCCGAACTTCGCCAGCTCGTGGACGAGGTGGGCGAACCGGGCGGACAACGAGGACAAGACGGGCACGTCGGCTCACGGGGTGTGACGGGGACGAGGACCGGACCAGGGTATCGCCGGCAGCGTGGCACGATGAGCGCCGAGGATCGGTGAGCGACACGGTCGGCGACGGAGGAGAGGATCGCAGGTGGTCGACTTCCGGCTCGACGAGGAGCACGAGAGCCTGCGCAAGACCGTGGAGGAGTTCGCCCGGGACGTGGTGGCCCCGAAGGCGCGCGCCTACGACGAGTCCGGCGAGTTCCCGTACCCGATCGTCGCGAAGATGGCCGAGATGGGGCTGTTCGGGCTCCCGTTCCCCGAGGAGTACGGCGGGATGGGCGGCGACTACCTCGCGCTGTGCCTGGCGATCGAGGAGTTGGCCCGCGTCGACTCGTCCGTAGCGATCACGTTGGAGGCCGGGGTCGGCCTGGGGGCCATGCCGATCTACCGGTTCGGGACCGAGGACCAGCGGCGGGAGTGGCTGCCGCAGCTCACCTCCGGCGAGGCGCTCGGCGCGTTCGGGCTCACCGAGCCGGGTGGCGGGTCGGACGCCGGCGCCACCCGCACGACGGCGCGGGTCGAGAACGGCGAGTGGTTGATCGACGGGAGCAAGGCGTTCATCACGAATGCCGGCACGGACATCACTCGGCTGGTCACGGTCACGGCCGTCACCGGCCGGCTTCCCGGCGGGCACAAGGAGATCTCCGCGATCGTCGTGCCCGTTCCCCACGAGGGCTTCTCCGTGGCGCCGAAGTACTCGAAGGTCGGCTGGCACGCCTCGGACACGCGGGAGCTGGCGTTCAAGGACTGCCGGGTGCCGGAGGCGAACCTGCTCGGCGAGCGCGGCCGGGGCTACGCGAACTTCCTCGCCATCCTCGACGAGGGCCGCATCGCGATCTCGGCGCTCGCCGTCGGGCTGGCGCAGGGGTGCGTCGACGAGGCGCTGGCCTACGCGAAGGAGCGGCACGCGTTCGGCCGCCCGATCGGGAAGAACCAGGCGGTGGCCTTTCGCATCGCGGACATGGAGATGCGCACCCACGTGGCCCGGCTCGCCTACTACGAGGCGTGCGCCCGGCTGCTCGCGGGCGCGCCGTTCAAGCGGGAGGCGGCGATCGCCAAGCTCTACTCCTCGACGATCGCCGTCGACAACGCCCGCGACGCGACGCAGATCTTCGGTGGCTACGGGTTCATCAACGACTACGCGGTGGCGCGGCACTGGCGGGACGCCAAGATCCTGGAGATCGGCGAGGGGACCTCGGAGGTGCAGCGCATCCTCATCGCCCGCGACCTCGGCCTGTGAAGGATGGCGGCCTGTGAGGGGGTGACCCCCCGCGCCGTGACCACCGGCCGCGTTCCCGTCGTCGGCATGGTCGGGGCCGGCCAGCTGGCCCGGATGACGCACCGCGCCGCGATCGACCTCGGCCTCACCCTGCGGGTGCTCGCGGACGCCCCGGACGACAGCGCGGCCCGGGTGACACCCGACGTCGTCGTCGGCAACTACCGCGACCTCGCCGACCTGCGCCGGTTCGCCGCGGGGTGCGACGTCGTGACCTTCGATCACGAGCACGTGCCCCCCGAGCACCTCGCCGTCCTCGCCGGCGAGGGCGTCGTCCTGCGTCCGGGTCCCGCGGCGCTGCGGCACGCCCAGGACAAGCGGGCGCTGCGCGAGACGTGCGACGAGCTGAAGCTGCCCGCGCCGCAGTGGGTGCCGGTCGGCTCCGCAGGCGACGTGGCGCGGCTCGGCTACCCGGTGGTCTGCAAGGCGGTGCGCGGCGGGTACGACGGGCGCGGCGTGTGGGTGGTGCACTCCCCGGGGGAGGTGGAGCGGCTGCTCGCGACCGGCACGGCCCTGCTGGCCGAGGAACTGGTCCCGCTGCGCCGCGAGCTGTCCGCCGTCGTCGCCCGGTCACCGGCCGGGCAGGCCGCGGCGTACCCCGTCGTCGAGACCGTGCAGTCCGACGGCATCTGCGTCGAGGTCCTCGCGCCCGCGCCGGGGCTGGGCGAGGAGCGGGCGAGCGCGGCGCAGGAGCTCGCGCTGCGGGTGGCCGCCGAGCTGGACGTGGTCGGGATCCTCGCCGTCGAGCTGTTCGAGACCGTGTCGGGTGAGCTGCTCGTCAACGAGTTCGCGATGCGCCCGCACAACTCCGGGCACTGGACGATCGAGGGCGCGGACACGTCGCAGTTCGAACAGCACCTGCGGGCCGTGCTCGACCTCCCGCTGGGCTCGCCACGGATGCCCGCGCGCTGGGTCGCGGTGGCCAACGTCCTCGGCGGCGCGGACCCCGACGTGTTCGCCCGGCTGCCCGAGGTCCTGGCGCGGGACCCCGGGGTGAAGGTGCACCTCTACGGCAAGCACGTGCGACCCGGCCGGAAGATCGGCCACGTGACCGCGGCGGGCGACGCGCTCGGCGAGGTCCGGACCCGGGCGAGCGCGGCGGCGGCGTGCCTGCGGGGGCCCGGATGAGCGCGCTCGTCGGTGTGGTCATGGGCAGCGACTCCGACTGGCCCACGATGGAGCCCGCGGCGGCGGCGCTCGCGGAGTTCGAGGTCCCGCACGAGGTCCGGGTCGTGTCGGCGCACCGCACGCCGCGTGAGATGCTGGCGTACGGCGCCGACGCCGCCGACCGTGGCCTGCGGGTCCTGGTCGCCGGCGCCGGAGGCGCGGCCCACCTGCCCGGGATGCTCGCGTCCGTGACGCCGCTTCCGGTCGTCGGCGTCCCGGTGCCGCTCGCGCACCTCGACGGGCTGGACTCGCTGCTGTCGATCGTGCAGATGCCCGCCGGCGTTCCGGTGGCCACGGTCTCGGTCGCCGGCGCCCGCAACGCCGGACTGCTCGCGGTGCGCATCCTCGCCGCCGGCGACGAGCGGCTGCGGGTCCGGATGGCGCAGTTCCAGGCCGGTCTCGCCGGGACCGCGCGGGCGAAGGACGCCGCGCTGCGGGCCCTGCTCGGCGGCTGACCCCGGCTCAGGCGGCGGTGAGCCGCGGCCACTCGATCGCCGGGCACCGGTCCATCACGACGTCCAGGCCGGCGGCCGCCGCCCGGGCCGCGGCCGCCTCGTCGATCACGCCGAGCTGCAGCCACAGCGCCCGCGCGCCGATGCGCACCGCCTCGTCCGCGTGCCGCCCGGCGAGCTC
>DATGDX010000233.1:0-2680 GCA_035310665.1 Mycobacteriales bacterium
GACGAACCCGGGCGGCACCGGCAGCCCGGCTCGGGTCAGCTCCCCGAGATTGGCCCCCTTGCCTCCGGCGACACCGACGTCACCGAGGCCCAGCTCCTCGAAGCGACGCACGCCACCCATGGCGTGACACCTCCCTCGCCCTCGCCGGGCGATTCCGTAGCCCTCGCCGCGCGGTGCCGTCGCTCGGTGTCGTCGGCCGCGTCGGTGACACCCGCCACGACGAGCGCGTCACGCTGCCCCGATCAACCTGTCGCCGCCTTGTCGCTCAGGTCAGAGGCGAAGGTCCCCGTGATCAGCGCGCACCCACTCGTCTGGGCGGCACCCACTCCTCTGATCAAAGTGTTCCACAATCCGGGGCAAATCACCCACCTTTCGGAGCAGTTGATCAGGTTTGCTGATCGACGGCACACCCTCGAGGGGCGCGGGCCGCACCGCCGACCCGACCCCCTACCGCCCGGGCGGGGGATCATCCGGCAGGGTGCGCGCCGGCTTAGGAGGGGTAGCTGTCGAAGAGGGCGGAATCCCCTCTAGGGTCGGGGGCAAACGGTCGGGGACTCGAGGTGGGGACCGCTCTCGGGCCTCCGGGCAACCGCGACCGGCTCTGCCCCACCCCCCACACCTGCGGGAGGCGAAACGCCGTCATGAAAATCGTTGTGTGCGTCAAGCACGTGCCAGAGGCGTCCGACGCCAAATTCGCGGACGACTACACCGTCGACCGAGCATCCATCGACGGGGCGCTGTCGGAGCTCGACGAGTACGCGATCGAGCAGGCCCTGCGGCTCACCGAGTCGGGCGTCGACGCCGAGATCACCCATCTCACGATGGGACCGGCGGCGGCGACGGACGCGGTCCGCAAGGCGCTGGCGATGGGCGGGGACAAGGCGGTGCACGTCGTCGACGACGCGCTGCACGGCTCCGACGCGCCGGCGACCGCGCTGGTCCTCGCGCGCGCGATCGAGCGGGCCGGATTCGATCTCGTCGTCTGCGGCATGGCGTCCGGCGACGCGACGATGTCCGTCGTCCCGGCGATGCTCGCCGAGCGCCTCGGCGTGCCGCAGGTGACCTTCGCGTCGCACCTCTCGGTCGCCGACGGCATGGTCCGCATCCGGCGCGACGGCGACTTCGCGAGCGAACAGATCGAGGCCCCGCTGCCGGCCGTGGTGTCGGTGACCGACCAGACCGGCGAGGCGCGCGTCCCCTCGTTCCGAGGGATCATGGCGGCGAAGAAGAAGCCGATCGAGCAGTGGTCGCTGGCCGACCTCGGTGTCTCGCCGGACGAGGTGGGGCTGGCCGCGGCGTGGACGAAGGTGGAGTCGGCCACCCGCCGCCCGCCGCGGCAAGCCGGCGCGATCGTGACCGACGAGGGCGAGGGCGGCATGCAGATCGCCGAGTTCCTCGTCACCCAGAAGTTCATCTGAGGGGGTCTGGCCGTGGCTGAAATTCTCGTCCTCGTCGACCACGTCGAGGGTGCGGTCCGGAAGCCGACGTTGGAGCTGTTGACCATCGCACGCCGACTCGGCGAGCCGAGCGCCGTGTGGTGCGGCCCCGGCTCAGACGGCGCGGTCGAGACGCTTGGGATGTACGGCGCGGGGAAGGTGTACGTCGTCGACGCGCCCGAGATCAACGAGTACCTCGTCGCGCCGAAGGCCGACGCGCTCGCGCAGATCGCGGAGACGGCGGCACCGGCAGCGGTGCTGATCACGTCGAGCTGGGAAGGCAAGGAGATCGCGGCGCGGCTGTCCGTGCGGCTCGGCGCCGGCGTCCTCACCGACGCGGTGGACGTGGAGGCGGGCCCGGACGGCCCGGTGGCCACCCAGTCCGTCTTCGGCGCGTCCTGGGTCACGACGTCCCGAGTCATGCACGGGGTGCCGTTGATCACCGTGAAGCCGAACGCCGCCACTCCCGAGCCGGCGCCGGCCACGCCCGCGGTCGAGCAGGTCTCGGTGAAGTTCAGCGAGACCCCCGGAGCGCGGATCACCGGCCGCACCCCGCGCGAGAGCACCGGCCGGGTCGAGCTCACCGAGGCGGCGGTGGTCGTCGCCGGAGGGCGCGGGGTCGGCTCGGCCGAGGGCTTCCGCGTGCTGGAGCGGCTCGCCGACAAGCTCGGTGCCGCTGTCGGGGCGACCCGTGGGGCAACGGATTTGCAGTACTACCCGCATGAATACCAGATCGGGCAGACGGGGAAGACGGTCTCGCCACAGCTGTACATCGCGAGCGGCATCTCCGGAGCCATCCAGCACCGGGCCGGCATGCAGACCGCCAAGACGATCGTCGCGGTGAACAAGGACCCGAACGCCCCGATCTTCGAGATGGCCGACTTCGGGATCGTCGGGGACCTGCACAAGGTCCTTCCTCAGCTCATCGAGGAGATCGACAAGCGGTCGGGCTGACCCCGCCCGGCCCGCGCCGAGGGTGTCTCGGGAACCATCTACTGTGTGCCCTGCCAGGGATCGACCGTGGGTTAGCGGGTAGGGGATCCCCCTGCCCATGGGGGAGGACGTGTGACCGTTCGGCTCGTCGTCGGACTCGCGATGACCGTGATCGCGTTGGGTCTCGCCGGACGTCGGCTGTGGTTTCTCTACCGGCTCGCGCGCAAGGGTCAGCCGATCGACCCCGCGCACACGAGACAGCCCGACGCCCGGGTGCAGGCCGAGGTCGTCGAGGTGCTCGGGCAGAAGAA
>DATGDX010000234.1:0-2021 GCA_035310665.1 Mycobacteriales bacterium
GCCCCGCTCCCGCTCCACCTCCGCCGTGGCGGCGGCGAGTCCGGCGGCCAGCGTCGCGGCGGTCACGTCGGTGAGCGCCTCGCCCACCTCGCGGACGTCGAGGCGGCCGAGCAGGTCGGCGGCCGCGATCCGGAGCAGCTCCCGGCGGCGCAGGCTGCGCACGCCGACCACGGCGTCCTCGGGGTCTTCGCGACGGCGGGCGACCGCCGCGCGCATCTCGCACTCCAGCGCCGCGCGCGGCCGGGGGGCGAGATCGTCGTCGCGGGCCAGCATCGCGACCGCCTCGGGGGCGCGCAGCAACAGCTCCGCGAGGTAGCGACTGGTGGCGAGCAGCCGGGGCAGCCGCTCGGCGGCGGCGCCCTCGTCGCGCAGCAGCCGCAGGTACCAGTGGGTGGTGCCGAGCGCGTCGGACACCTGCCGGAACGCGAGCAGCCCCGCGTCGGGATCGGGGGCGTCGGCGAACCAGTGCAGCATGACGGGCAGCAGCGTGCGCTGGATCGCGGCGCGCCGGGACACGCCAGCGGTGAGCGCGGCGAGGTGCCGCAGCGCGCCGGTCGGGTCGGCGAAGCCGAGCGCGAGCAGCCGGGCCTCGGCCGCCTCGCGCGTCAGGCGCTCCTCCGCCGCGGGCAGCCGGGCGACCGCGAGCAGTAACGGGCGGTAGAAGAGCTTTTCGTGCAGCCGGCGCACCTCGCGGGTGTGACGCGCGCGCGCCGCCTCGAACTCCGCGACCGGGTCGGTGCGAAACCCCATACCGCGGGCGAGCCGCCGCAGGTCTGCCGGGTCGGTCGGCAGCAGGTGGGTGCGTCGCAGCCGGTAGAGCTGCAGGCGGTGCTCGACGGTGCGCAGGAACCGGTACGCCGCGGCGAGGTCCGCGGCGTCGTCGCGTCCGACGTACCCGCCCCGGGCGAGCGCGTCGAGCGCGTCGAGCGTGCCGCGGCTGCGCAGCGCCGGGTCGGTGCGGCCGTGGACGAGCTGGAGCAGCTGGACGGCGAACTCGACGTCACGCAGTCCCCCGGGTCCCAGCTTCACCTCCCGCTCCGCCTGGAGTTTGGGGAGCTGCGCCTCGACCCGCCGGCGCATCGCCTGCACGTCCTCCACGAAGTGCGGCCGTTCCACCGCACGCCACACGAGAGGGGCGAGCGCGTCGACGTAGGCGGCGCCGAGCGCGGCGTCCCCGGCGAGCGGGCGGGCCTTGAGCAGCGCCTGGAACTCCCACGTCTTCGCCCACTTCGCGTAGTAGGCGACGTGGCTGCCCAGCGTGCGGACCAGCGGCCCCGCCTTGCCCTCCGGGCGCAGCGCGGCATCGACCGGCCAGATCGCGCCCTCCGCGGTCGTGGCGGAGCAGGCCCGCATGAGACCGGCGGCGAGCGCGGCGGCGGTGCGCAGCGCGGACCCCTCGTCGCCGCCGGGAACGGGTTCCGCGACGAAGACGACGTCGACGTCGCTGACGTAGTTCAGCTCCCGCCCGCCGCACTTGCCCATGCCGATCACACTCAGCCGGCAGGGCGCCGCGTCCGGGGGGAGCTGGGCGGCGGCGACGGCGAACGCGGCGGTGAGGGTCGCCCCGGCGAGGTCCGCGAGCTCCGCCGCGACCTCGTCGACACTCGGCCCGGCACACAGGTCGCGGGCAGCGATGCCCAGCAGGGCTCGTCGGTAGGCGACGCGCAGCGCGTCGAGCGTCGCCGGCTCGCCGTCGCGGGCGGGGTTGCCGGGGTCGCCGGGACGATCCGGGTCGGCGCCGACCGCGGCGAGCAACACCCGCTCGAGTTCTCGCTGTGTCGGCACGACGTGATCTCCCGGCCAGTTCGCGTCGCCGACCACGTGCCAGTCCCCCGGGTGGCGCGCCAGATGCTCGCCCAGCGCGGCGCTGGCACCGAGCACGGCGAGCAGCCGGGCTCTCAGGTCGTGGTCACCGCGCAGGGCCGCGCGCAGGTCCGCCCCGTCGGGTGCGGCCTCGAGGAGGCGCACCAGACCGAGCGCGCCGAGGTCGGGGTCCGCGGCCGTGCCGAGCGACGCGACGA
>DATGDX010000235.1:0-6323 GCA_035310665.1 Mycobacteriales bacterium
GGCCCCCCACCGCTGGGCAATCGCGCGCACCTGGGTCAGCAGGTAGACCGCGGACAGACCGACCAGCCCGTAGACGAGCCGGCTCGCGGCATTGGTCTGGCCGAAGTCGAGACCGAACACCGCCGCCACGAGGTCGAACCGGGCGATCGAGACGAGCCCCCAGTTCAGGCCTCCGATCACCAGCAGCGTGACCGCGAGGATGTCGAGCTTCTTCATGTGTCGTACCTCCGTCTAGTTGTGTCTAGGAGTTGTCGAATCCGACGTGACCGTACGGCGGTCCGCACCGTACTGTCAAGCGTGTGTCCTGACGTCGTACAACTCCTGTAGAGTCTCGGCATGACTGCTGACCGTGCCCGCCCGCTGCTGCGCATCGGCGAGCTCAGCCGTCGCCTCGGCGTCAGCGCGCACGTCCTGCGGGCCTGGGAGCGCCGCTACGGCCTCCTGCAACCGCAGCGGTCGGCGGGCGGTTACCGACTGTACTCGGAGGCCGACGAGAACCGCATCCGGCACATGCAGGCCTACCTCGCGCGCGGTCTGTCCGCGGCCGAGGCGGCGCGCGCCGCCCTGGACGAGGATCGGGCGGGGCATTCCGACGATCCGGGCCGGCTGCCGGATCATGGGGTGCCGGACCGAGGGGACGAGGGACCGCCGCCGCGTCCGGAGGGCCTGGCCGAGACGGCCGCGGCGCTGGCCCGAGCCCTCGACGGGCTCGACGAACCGGCGGCCCAGGCCGTGCTCGACCGGTTGTTCGCCGACTTCACGGTGGAGACCGTGCTCCGGGACGTGGTCATCCCCTACCTGCACGAGATCGGGGAACGCTGGCAGCGCGGGGACGCGAGCGTCGCCCAGGAGCACTTCGCGAGCAACGTCCTTCGCGGGCGCCTGGCAGGCCTGGCCCGCGGATGGGGTCACGGGCACGGCCCGTTGGCGATCCTGGCCTGCGCCCCCGGTGATCTGCACGATCTTCCGCTGCTGGCGTTCGGTGTCGTGCTCAACCGGCACGGCTGGCGCATCGGGTACCTCGGGCCGGACACCCCGCTCGAGGACCTCGCCCGGGTGGCCGTCGCGGTCGGCCCCGACCTCGTCGTCGTGACAGCGGCGGTGCCCGGGCGTCTCGACGGGCTGACCGAGCCCCTGTCCCGGCTCGCGCGTATCGCCCCGCTCGCGCTCGCCGGCGCCGGCATGACCGAGGCCGCAGCGGAGGCGATCGGCGCCCGCCTCCTCACCGACGACCCGGTGACCGCCGCGGAGCACCTGCCGCCACCGCGGGCGCCGGGCGCGCAGGCGGGCGCTCGCGCGCGCGACGGATCGCAGGGTCGGTGACGGGCGCACGCGGCTCCGCCCCCGCTCCGGCTCGGGTACTCTGTGGGCAGGACCGTGAGCATCCGAGACCTCGCGCAGCTGCCCAAGGCGCACCTGCACCTGCACCTCACGGGTGACATGCGCCCGTCGACGTTGCGGGAGCTGGCGGCGGACCAGGGCATCCGGATGCCCGACGCGCTCGTTGGTGAGGACCGTCCCGAGCTGCGCGACACCGTGAGCCGTGGGTGGTGGCGCTTCCAGCGGCTGTACGACGCGGCACGCCGGGTGTTGTCCACCCCCGCCGCGGTCCACCGCGTGGTCCGGGAGGCGGCGCAGGACGAGGCGGCCGCCGGGTCCGGGTGGATGGAGTTGCAGGTCGACCCGAGCGGGTACGCCGGCGCCTTCGGCGGTCTGGTGCCCGCGCTCGAGGTGATGCTGGACGCCGCCCGCGCCGCCGAGTCCGCGACGGGTGTCGGCATCGGGCTGGTCGTCGCGGCGAATCGGACCCGCCATCCCCTCGACGCCGCGACCCTCGCGCGCCTCGCGACCCGGTTCGCCGATGACGGCGTCATCGGGTTCGGGCTGAGCAACGACGAGAGCCGGGGGCGCCCGGAGGCGTTCGAGAAGGCGTTCCGGATCGCGCGCGAGGCCGGCTTGCTGGCGGTGCCGCACGGCGGTGAGCTCGCCGGACCCGCAAGCGTCGCGCGGTGTCTCGACACGCTGGGCGCGCACCGCATCGGGCATGGCGTGCGGGTCGTCGAGTGCCGCGAGACGCTCGCGCGCGTGGCCGACTCCGGGGTGACCCTGGAGGTGTGCCCCACGTCCAACGTCGCTCTCGGCGTCGTCCCCACGGCCGCGGACGTGCCGTTGCGGACGCTGGTCGACGCAGGGGGTCCCGCTCGCGCTCGGCGCGGACGGGACCCCTGCTGTTCGGCGGCGGGCTGCTGGAGCAGTACGCGCTCGCCCGCGACGTACACGGGTTCGACGACACCGGGCTCGCCGACCTGGCCCGCGCGAGCGTGCGCGCCTCCGGCGCTCCGCGCGACGTCAAGGAGCGGCTGCTCGACGGCATCGAGCGCTGGCTCGGCTGAGGCGCCCGCCACGGCATCGGTCCCGCGGGCATCCGTCCGGCGGGCATCGGCGAGCAGGGTCGACACGGTCGCGAGCCGCTGGAACGCTTGCCGCCGCGGACGCCCTTGCTCCGGCCCGTGCCCACCTCACACCCGTTGGGGGCAGCCGTCGGTCGCGAGGAGGAACTCGTGAGGGACCGGACACCGGTCGCCGCCGCGATGCTGCTGTTCGGTGCCTGGTGTCTCGCCGCCTGCGGTACGCCGAGCCGCCACCCCTGGCCCCAGGCGTCTACCGGCGGACGTTGGCGAGTGTCAGCACCGAGGTGAGCGCCTCACTCCTCGCCCTCGGCACCAGCACGAGCCTGCCCACGTTGACCGGTCGGGTGAGCGCGGCGGAGCAGGCCACGCGCGCATCGGCGGCGCGCCTGGCTGCCGTCACCCCACCGCCCGACGTCCGGGTCGAACATGCCGACCTGGTGCGGGCGGTGACGCGGCTCACGGCGGCCCTCGCCGAGGCGCGCGACGAGACGGAGACCCACGAGGTGTGCGCGGCACCTGCCGTCGTGGCCCTGCTGCAGCCCAGTCTCGCGGCGACGCGCGCGGCCGCGGACGCGCTGACCGCGAAGGGCGCGGCCCACGGCTACCGGGCCGACATCGCACTGCCCCCCACACCCAACGCCGAGACGCGCCGCCTGGGTGACGGTGCATTCGTGCGCCAGGGCCGGCTGACCGGCCGGGGCGAGCTCACCGTCGACAACGGCCGCGGGCAGGATGCCGTCGTCACGCTCGTGTCGGCCGGCCGCCCCGCGTTTTCCGTCTACCTTCGCTCAGGTGCGGTGCGCACCGTCGACGGCATCCCGGACGGTGCCTACGCCGTCTACCTCACCGGAGGCGTCGACTGGGACCCGCGTCTTCGCACCTTCACCCGGGCGTGCACGTTCCTCCGGTTCGACCAGCCGCTGCGGTTCACCACGTCGAGGACCGCCAGCCGGATTCGGTGGAGCAGGTGGCGGATGACGCTCCAGCCGGTGCTCGGCGGGACCGCCAGGATCAGGGACGTCGACCCGAGCCGGTTTCCGGCGCCGTAGCCCGCCGCGCCGCGCTCATCCGAGGTCGCCGAGCGGGTGCCGCGGCGGCTGCATGGTCACCCGGTCGCCGCACCGGCCGCAGGTCGCGACCTGCACGCCGGGCTCCTCGTCCGACTCCGCGAAGACGCCGAGCAGCACCGTGTCGCCGCACCGCGCGCACTCGACCCACGGCCCGTCCACCCGCTCAGGGTAAGCGGCCCGAGGGCAGCGCCTGGGTCAGGCCCTGTGCCAGACCCTGTGCCAGGTGGAGCACCGGGGCGAACAGGTCGCCGTCCCGCTGGACGCGCGCCGCCACGTGGGCCGGGCCGAACGCCAGCCGCCGCGGGTCGGCGCTGCTCACGGCGGCGGCCACCTCCTCCCACGTCACTGGGGTGGACACCGCCGGCACGCGCAGGGCGCGCAGCGAGTACGGCGCGACCGTCGACTTGCCTAAGTCGTTCTGCGACCAGTCGACGAACACTCTGCCGGCGCGCTGGTTCTTCGCCATGCGGTCGACAACGCGCTTCGGGTCGGCGGCCGCGAGCAGGCGGGCCACCGCGCGGGCGTACGCCTTCGTCGCCGCGTACCCTACGTCGGTGTTCAGCGGCACGTAGACGTGCATGCCCTCGCCCCCCGAGGTCTTCGGGAACGACACCAACCGGCCGCGTCGAGCACCTCGCGGACCCGCAGCGCGATCGCCGCAGCGTCCAGCAACCCGGCGGGAGGCCCCGGGTCCAGGTCGAACACCACCACGGTGGGGGTGTCGAGCCGGCCGGCTCGGCCGAGGTACGGGTGCAGCTCGATGCTGCTCAGGTTCGCGGCCCACACCAAGGACGGCAGGTCGCCGACGAGCGGGGCCCGAAAGGTATTGCCGGTGCGCGGGAAGCTCATGGTCACGGTCCGCACCCAGGGCGGGTGCGGGGGCACCCGCGTCTGGAAGAAGCCGCGCTGCCCCACACCCTCGGGGAACCGGTGCAGTGTCACCGGCCGGTCGCGCAGGTGCGGCAGCAGCACCGGTGCCACCCGGACGTAGTAGTCGATGAGCTCCGCCTTGGTCGTCCCCGTCGTGGGCCACAGCACGCGGTCGAGCCGGGAGACCCGCACGGTATGCCCGTCCACCCGCACGTCCCGTTCGCCGGCCCCGGTGAGGAAACCGGTCATGGGCGGAGTTGCTGGAGCCGGCAGGGGCGAGGGTCGAGGTCGGGGCGCCACCGCTTGACGGCGGCGGGGTGGCGGAACCGGACGCCGTCGAGCCGGTCGTAGCCGACCTCGCAGACGAGCTCCGGACGCACCGGCACCCAGTCCAGCGACAGCTGCGGCGTCCACCGGTTGCCCGCACCCCGCAGCCGCCCGGTCGGCCCGCCCCGCCCTCGAGCCCGAACCCGTGCTGCCACGGGTGGCCCTCGAGGGGAACGGCGAGCGGGCTCAACCGGTGCAGCAGCGCGATGCGTTCCGCGCGGGGGAACGACGAGGACACGTCGACGTGGCGCAGCGCCTCCGTGTCGTCGTACAGACCGAGGAGCAGGGACGCGACCGACGGCGGGTCGGTGAACAGCCGGAAGCCGGCGACGACGCAGTCGACGGTGTGCTCCCGTTTCACCTTGAGCATCACCCGGCGGCCGGGCTCGTACCGCAGGTCCCCCGGTTTGACGACGACCCCGTCGGCGCCCTCGACGCCGCCGGCGAGCCACTCCCCCGCGAGCACCGGGTCCTCGGTCGCCGCGGTGGGCCGCACGGGCGGGGGCGCGGACGCGAGCACGCGGACCAGGGCGGCGCGTCGCTCGACGAACGGCCGCTCGCGCAGGTCGTCGCCGTCCCGCGCGAGTAGGTCGAACGCGACGTACGACGCGGGTGTCTCGCGGGCCAGCCGGTCCACCCGGGAGCGGGCCGGGTGCAGCCGGGCGAGCAGCGCGGGGAACTGGGCGGCGAGCAGCTCGCCGTCGAGCACGAACCGCGGCGCGGCGATGGCGCGAACCGCGGCGACGATCTCCGGGAAATAGCGGGCGAGCGGCCGGTCGTGGCGGCTGCGGACGTCGACCTCGGCGCCGTCCCGGAACACGAGGGCTCGCATGCCGTCCCACTTCGGCTCGTAGTGCAGGCCTGTCCCACGCGGCGGCTCGCGCGCCAGCCGGGCGAGCATGGGGGCGACCGGCGGGCGAACGGGCAGGTCCACACCGGGTGCGTACCCGAGCCGACGCCGGCGCAGCCCACGCGAGCACAGCCCACGCCGACACAGACCGTCGGTAGACATGCGGGTCGGCGGGCAGCGGCGGATCCAGTCGGTGCGGACTGTCACCATTCGCACCGGGGCACTATTGGCGCACCAGGGCCCGCACATCCTCACACTGCGACTCCGGGAGGTTCGCGTGTCCGCTGCCCGCACGCCAGTCGGGTTGTCCGACGACGACGTCGACGCGCTGCGGGCCGCGCTCGCCGACGGCCGCCGCCCCCGCGTGCGGCTCGGCGCCTCCGCGGGCCTGCCAGGGGGGAGCACCGGTCAGGTGGTGCGCCTGGACGACCCGGCGCGGACGCGGGAGTACGTCGTCGTGCGGGTCAACGGCGACGACCTGCCGTTCGCCCCGTCGGAGCTCGAGCTCGTGCGGCGAGGGCGTCCCTCGAAGCTGTCGGTGCCGCCCGCCGAGCCGGAACCACCCCGCCAGGGCAGGAAGCCGCGCGCCCGCGAGCTGTCGGTCACCCTGTCCTACGCCGGCGGTGGTTGGACGGTGCGGGCCACCAGCGGCACCCGCGCCCTCGTGAAGCCGACCGCCGTCCGTCCCGGCGCGGCGTTGCGCCTGGTGGAGGCGCTCGAACAGCCGGCGGTCAGCGCCGCGGTTGCCGAGATCGTCGAGGCGGCACGGTCGGAGGCCGCGGACCGCGCCGAGCA
>DATGDX010000236.1:0-2272 GCA_035310665.1 Mycobacteriales bacterium
CCGCGCCCTCGTGAAGCCGACCGCCGTCCGTCCCGGCGCGGCGTTGCGCCTGGTGGAGGCGCTCGAACAGCCGGCGGTCAGCGCCGCGGTTGCCGAGATCGTCGAGGCGGCACGGTCGGAGGCCGCGGACCGCGCCGAGCAGCTGCGCCGGGCGCTGGCCGCCGCGGAGGCCGAGATCGCGGACTACCACGGGTAGTCGGCGGCTTCGCGGCCGGTCAGGTCGGGCCGGTCAGGTCAGGCCGAGCACCTGCACGAGCGTGCGCGCGGCGACGCCGCCCGCCTCGAGCGCGACGCCCAGCGCACGGGGCACGTCGAGGTCGTCGAGCAGCGCGGCCAGCACGGCGTCTTCCGCGGGGTCCGAGGTGACGGGGCCGCGAGCGGCGGCGGCGAACAACTCGTCCAGGCGTCCTTCGCACGCGTCGAGGTCCTCGGGCCGGTAGTCCCACGCCGCCGCCCACGGCCGCTCGAGGAGCAGCAACCGCACCGCGCCCGCGGAGTGCCGTGCGAGGACGTCGGACACCAGCACCAGGTTCCCCGCCGACTTGGCCATCTTCGCCCCGTCGACCTGCACCGTCCCCACGTGCAACCAGGCGCGGGCGAACGGCCGCACGCCGGTGACGGCCTCCGCCTGCGCGGCCTCGTAGGCATGGTGCGGGAAGCGCAGCTCCGCGCCCCCCGCGTGCAGGTCCAGCGCCGGTCCGTACGCCGCGAGGGCCATCGCCGTGCACTCGGCGTGCCACCCCGGCCGGCCCGGTCCCCACGGGCTGGGCCACGCCGGCTCGCCGCCGCCGCGCGCCCCGTCCGGCGGCGTCGCGCCCGGCCGGTGGCTCCCCCGCCAGACCGCCACGTCGAGCGGGTCCTCCTTGGCCGGGTCGTCCGGCTCGTCGCCGTACTCCGCGAGTAGCCGCAGCGCGTCCGCGTGCCCCATCCCCGCCTGCTCGGGCACCCGAGCGCCGCGGAAGAAGACCGATCCGTCGCGGACGTAGGCGTGGCCCCCGTCGACCAACGCGGCGGCCACCGCGACGACGTCGTCTACGAAGGTGTGCGCGCGCGGTTCGTGCTGCGGACGGCGCACACCGAGCGCCCCCATGTCCTGGTCGAAGCGGAACTGGTTCACCGCCGCGAACCGGTCGTACGGCGCGCCCGCGCGGCGGGCGGCGGCGAGCAGCACGTCGTCGACGTCGGTGACGTTGCGGGTCAGCTCCACCTCCGTGCCGAGGTGACGCAGCAGGCGCGCCACCGTGTCGACCCACACGAAGGTGGCGGCGTGGCCAAGGTGGGTGACGTCGTACGGCGTGACGCCGCACACGTACGCACGCAGCCGTCCGACGATCGGCAGCGGACGGCCCGCGATGGACAGACGAGCGACCACGCGGTCAGGTTGTCATATCGACCCGAGGGACGTGGACGCCCGCGAGCGGGGGTACTACCACCCGACCTCGCCCGACGAAGCCCGGCGACGAAAGGACGACGCACCCATGAGCACCATCGAGAAGTCGATCGACGTCGAGGTCCCGGTGTCCGCGGCCTACAACCAGTGGACCCAGTTCGAGGAGTTCCCGCAGTTCATGGAGGGCATCGAGGAGGTCCGCCAACTCGACGACAAGCGGCTGCACTGGAAGGCCAGCATTCTCGGCGTCACCCGCGAATGGGACGCGGAGATCGTCGACCAGAAGCCCGACCAGCAGGTCGCGTGGCGTGCGGTCGGGGGGACCAAGAACGACGGTGTGGTGATGTTCTTCGCCGACCCGATGAACACCGGCCGGACCCGTCTGACGATGCGGCTGGAGTTCGAGCCCGAAGGTGTCGTCGAGAAGGTGGGCGACGTGCTGCACGTCGTCGAGCGCCGCGTGCAAGGGGACCTGGAGCGGTTCAAGGAGTTCATCGAGAAGCGCGGCACCGCGACCGGCGGGTGGCGCGGCGAGATCAAACCGACCGGCGAGGTCAACCGCGACAACGCGGGTCGGGGCGGTCTGGGCGGCACGACGGGCGGCGGCGCGCTCGGGTCGACGCACACCTGACCCGGCCGAGGGCGCCGGGGACGGCGCGGCGGGGCCCGCGTTCAGCGGCTCTGCAGCGCGTCCAGCGCGACCGCCTGCGCGATCGCCAGCCGCCGGTCCAGCGCCGGATCGTGGATCTTCACGTCGTACCGGTCCCGCAGTCCCAAGCGTCGCTCGACCGACATCACCCGCCGTCCCTCCGCGGTGAAGTCGAAGTGGTACGGGACCACGAAGGGCACGACCTCCGCGAACGGGATGAAGTCCCAGGCCCG
>DATGDX010000237.1:0-5642 GCA_035310665.1 Mycobacteriales bacterium
GGCGAGTCGAGCCCGCTGCGGTAGTCGTCCACCAGCGGCATGCGCCAGACCCGCTCGCCGCTGAGCGCCGCGGCCCGAGCCAGCTCGCCCGCCACGGCGTCCGAGGTGGCGTAGAGCGCCCCGTGCAGCTTGCCGAGCCCCACGGTCGCGGCGCCGGTCAGCGTCGCCAGATCGACGATCACGTCCGGGTCGAGCCGCTCCACGGCGTACGCCAGCGCGTCGGCCAGCACGAGCCGGCCCTCGGCGTCGGTGTTGAGCACCTCGACCGTCCGCCCGCCGTGGTGGCGGATCACGTCGCCGGGCCGCTGCGCCGCGGCGCCGGGCAGGTTCTCCGCGCACGCGAGCAGCGCGGTGACCCGTGCGGGGACGCCGAGGTCACGGACGGCGGACATGGCGCCGATCACCGCGCCGGCGCCGGCCATGTCGGTCTTCATCGGGACCATTGCGTCCGCGGGCTTGAGCGACAGCCCCCCGGAGTCGAACGTGATGCCCTTGCCGACCAGGACCACCCGGCCGCGGGCCCCCGCCGGCGCCCAGTCGAGCTGGACCAGGCGGGGCGGTCGGGCCGACCCGGCGGCGACCGCGAGGAGCCCGCCGAACCCGTCGGCGGCGAGCGCGGACTCGTCCCACACCCGCGCCGTGAGCCCGCAGTCCCGCGCCACCGCCACCGCCTGCTCGGCGAGCCACTCCGGCGACTTCTCCGAAGACGGGGTGTTGATCAGGTCGCGCGCGCGTGTCGCCGCAGAGGCGGTGACGATCGCGCGGCGCAGGGCTTCGGCGCGCGCGGCGTGGTCGGCCACCACGAGGGTGACCTCGGCGAGCGCCCGCGGCTTCGGCTCGCTCTTGCGGTTGAACGTGTACGACGCCAGCAGCAGCCCCTCGGCCAGCGCGCGCAGTCCCTCGTCGTCGGCGTCCTCACCCACCGTCGTCGCCAGAGCGACGCAGCGCCCGGCCCGCCGCGCGAGCGCGGCCCCCGCGCGGCGCAGCGCGGCGGGTGAGCGGTCGCCGACACCGGCGAGCAACACGAGCTCGACCGCTCCGGCCCCGCTGACGGGAACCGCCACGACCTCCCCCGGCTCACCGGTCGCGGACTCCCGGCGGAGCAGGGCCGACACGTCGAGGGGGACGGGACCGGTGCCGCGCGGCAGGATTGGGCCGGCCGGGCTCGGCTCGACGGGGACCGCGATCGCGGGCACGTCGGCGGCGAGCGGGCCCGCGGACAGGCGCAGACGGGGCAGCGTCACGAGACCTTCCGGAAGCAGCCGGCGGCCCCGGACCGGACGGCGCCGGCCGGGGCCGGGATGCGAGCAGGTGGGTGTCGGCGCGCGTCAGCCCGCGGCCGTCTTCAGCGCGTTTCCGAGCTCGCTGGCCTCGTCGGCCGACAGCTCGACGACGAGGCGTCCGCCGCCCTCGAGAGGAACCCGCATGACGATGCCGCGCCCCTCCTTGGTGACCTCGAGCGGACCGTCGCCCGTCCGCGGCTTCATGGCCGCCATGTGCTCCCCTTCCTTCACACGGATCCGCCGCCCTCTGGCGCGGGGCGACGCCGCTTCGATGTGATTATCCTCGCTGCAACGTCGGTACCGGAAACGAACCGCACAGAAGGCCGGAACACCGCGGGCAGGACACGCCGTCGCCCGCTCGGCGCGTTCGCCCGTCCGAGTCCGGACCGGCACCGGGTGCGGGCGACCCGCGATGGCGCCGCCTGCCACCCGTTCGTGGACACCTGCCTGGAGGGCTTTCGTGGCCACTGATCCCGTCGTTCGCTACACCGTCACCGGCGCCGTCGCGACCGTCACGTTGAACCGGCCCGAGGCGATGAACGCGCTGAACGTCGCGGTCAAGGAGGGGCTGCTCACGGCGGTGCGCGCCGCGGCGGACGACCCGGGCGTCCGCGCGGTCGTCCTCACCGGCAGCGGACGCGCGTTCTGCGCCGGGCAGGACCTGCGCGAGCACGCCGCGGCCCTGGCGAGCGGGGACCCGAACATCGTGGACACCGTCCACCGGCACTACAACCCGATCGTGACCACGCTGGTGGAGATGCCGAAGCCGGTCCTCGCCGCGGTCAACGGCATCGCCGCCGGGGCGGGGATGGCCTTGGCGTGCGCCTGTGACCTGCGCGTCGCGGCGGACACCGCCCGGTTCGCGACCGGCTTCACCGGCATCGGGCTGGCCGGCGACTCGGGCATCTCGTGGACCCTCCCGCGGCTCGTCGGGCAGGCGCGCGCCACCGCCATGCTGCTGCTCGCCGAGCCGGTGTCCGCACCGCAGGCCCTGGAGATGGGCCTCGTCAGCGCGGTGCTGCCCGCGGACGGGGCCGCGTCCGCGGCGGCCGAGCTCGCGGCGCGGCTCGCCGCCGGCCCGACCACGGCGTACGGCTGGATCAAGCGGCAGCTGCGGGCCGCGGCGACCGCTGACCTGGCCGATGCGCTGCGGCTCGAGGCCGAGGCGCAGACCGCGTGCGGGGTGACCGCGGACCATAGCGGGGCGATCGAGGCGTTCGTCCGCAAGCAGCCACCCACGTTCACCGGGACGTGACCCGCCGCCCGTCCTCGACGTCACGCGCGGCGGGCGACGCAGCCGGCGAGGTGGTCGTCGACGAGGCCGCAGGCCTGCATGAGTGCGTACGCCGTCGTCGGCCCGACGAACCGGAACCCTCGCTCGCGCAGCGCCCGGGCCAGCGCGGTGGACTGCGGGGTGGACGCGGGGATGTCGGCGAGGGCGCGGGGCGCCGGGCGTGACGCGGGGTCGGGCGCGTGGTCCCACACGAGGGCGGCGAGCCCGCCCGGGAGCGCGGCGGCGACTCGGGCGTTGGCGACCGTCGCTTCGATCTTGGCACGGTTCCGCACGATCCCGCGGTCGGCGACCAGCCGCTCGACGTCGGCGCGCCCGAACCGCGCGACGACGTCGACGGCGAACCCGGCGAACGCGGACCGGAACGCGGGGCGCTTGCGCAGGATCGTCAGCCACGACAACCCGGACTGGAACGACTCGAGGGCGAGCCGCTCGAACACGCCGTCGTCGCTGCGGACCGCGCGCCCCCACTCGTCGTCGTGGTAGCGGAGGTACTCGGGCGCGGACAGCGCCCAGGGGCAGCGGGGTCCTCCGCCCGGCCCAGGCACCGTCACGCCGGCCCGTCCGACAGCAGCGCGGCGAGTCGACGCAGCGAGCGGGCCAGGCCCCAGCGGACCACGGGGACGACGGCGGCGAGCGCCGCCGGTCCGGGCAGCCACTCCGCCCAGGTGATCCGGCAACGGTCAGGGCTCAGCGGGGAGACGTCGAAGACGCCGTGACCCCGGACCACCGACCCGGTGTGCCGCACCTCGCACCGGCGCGGCGGATCCCACACGGTGATCTCCATAGGGTCCCGGACGACGCCGGCCGTGACCGCGACGAGACCGCCGGGCACCGGGGTGACACGGGTGGCCAGGACCCAGCGGCGCTGGCCGGCCCAGTCGGTGAGGACCTCCCACGCGCGCTCCGCTGGGACCGCGACGTCGACGGTCGCCGCGATCTCGGGCATTCAGTCGCGCTCGCCGGCCGCGGCGGCCACGTCCGCGCGCAGGGCCGCGATCTCCCCGTCACGGGCGAGCAGCGTGGTGGCGAGGCGGTCGAGGGCCTCGTCGACCTCCGCCATCCGGTAGCCGCGGAAGGCCAGCGGGAACCGCAGCCCGTCGACGTCGGCGGCGGTGAGCGGCCGGTCGTCGGGCAGCCCCAGCCCCGGCCGGTCGGGCGGGAACTCCACCAGGCCCCCACCCCGGCCGGTCGCGACCACGGCGGCGGCGAACAGCACCGCCGCAATGACGATCACCTCGAGGAGGAGCACGCCCCATGCTCTCACCCGCCGGACCGTGCTCATCGGGGCTCATCGGGGCTCATCGATCGTCCGATCAGGTCCCGTCCCGGTCGCCGTTGCGCCCGGCCCGGTCGTACCCCGCGGTGTCGTCCCCGTCGGCGCAGCGCTGCACCTCGGCCCGTCGGATGATCTGAACCGCCTCGTCCACGTCGTCGGTGACCTGCATGAGATCGACATCGCGCGGGCCGATGTTCCCGGCCGGCAACATGGTGGTGCGGATCCAGTCGAGCAGTCCCCGCCAGTAGTCCGAGCCGAACAGGATCACCGGGAACGACGTGATCTTCCTGGTCTGGACGAGGGTCAGCGCCTCGAACAACTCGTCGAGCGTCCCGAAGCCGCCGGGCAGGATCACGAACGCCTGCGCGTACTTCACGAACACCGTCTTGCGCACGAAGAAGTACCGGAAGTTGATGCCGACGTCGACCCAGTCGTTGAGCCGCTGCTCGAACGGCAGCTCGATGCCGAGGCCGACCGAGACGCCGCCGGCCTGCGACGCCCCCTTGTTGATCGCCTCCATGATGCCCGGTCCCCCGCCGCTGACGACGGCGAAGCCGGCGCGGGCGAGCGCCCCGCCGAGCCGCTCGGCGGCCTGGTACTCCGGCGAGTCCTCCGCCGCCCGGGCCGACCCGAAGACGGACACGGCAGGCCCCAACTCGGCGAGCAGGCCGAACCCCTCGACGAGCTCCGCCTGGATCCGCAGCACCCGCCACGGATCCGTGTGCACCCAGTCGGACGGGCCGCGGCTGTCCAGCAGCCGCTGATCGGTCGTGGACCCGCGCGCCTGCGCCCGACGCAGCGTGACCGGGCCCCGGTGCCGCTCCGGCAGCCCGTTGCGCTCCGGACGACCCGCCGCGCGCGGGACGGCGGCCGGCGGGGCCGGGTCCGGTGTCGGTTCGTCCCTCATACGGGGAGGTTAATCGCGTGTGAGCGCAAACACGCCGGTAACGCGAAAGGGAGGAGCTTCACCGGGCCCGGTGGGTGCGGGTCGGGTGGGCGCCGGTCAGGTAGGCGAGCAGCACCACCTCGCAGGTGCTGATCTCGCCGACCGCGACGTACTCCTCCCGGGTGTGCGCCAGGTTCGGGTCCCCGGGCCCGAAGTTGACCGCGGGGATCCCGAGCGCGGCGAAGCGCGCGACGTCCGTCCAGCCGTACTTCGCCACCGGCTCCTGCCCGGTCATCCCGACCGCGACCGAGACGAACTCGGCGGCGGCCGGCGCGCCGAGCCCGGGGCGCGCGCCCGGGGCGGAGTCGGTGAGCGCGACGTCGTACGGCGCGAACACCGCGCGCACGTGCGCCAACGCCTGCTCCTCCGACCGGTCGGGGGCGAAGCGGAAGTTGACGCTGACCACGCACTCGTCGGGCACGACGTTGCCGGCCACGCCCCCGGCGATCCGCACCGCGCTGAGGCCCTCGCGGTATTCGACCCCGTCCAGCGGCACGCGGCGGGAGACGTGGGAGGACAGGGTCGACAGCACCTCGGCGCAGCGGTGAATCGCGTTGTCGCCCAGCCACGCCCGCGCGGTGTGCGCCCGGCGCCCGGGGACACGCACGTCGACCCGCAGGGACCCCTGACACCCCGCTTCGACGCGGGCGGCGGTAGGTTCGAGCAGGACCGCGAGGTCGCCGGCCAGGGCACCGGGATCGTGCCGGGCGAGCCGGCCCAGCCCGTTGAGCGCGGCGTCGACCTCCTCGTTGTCGTAGAGGATCACCGTGTAGTCGTGGGTGGGGTCGCGGACCGCGGCGGCGAGCCGCAGCAGCACGGCGACGCCGCCCTTCATGTCGCACG
>DATGDX010000238.1:0-3638 GCA_035310665.1 Mycobacteriales bacterium
GCGCGGCTCGTCGGGGCGTTCGCGGCGAGCGCCTCGGCGACGGCCAGGCGCAGCCCGTCGAGGTCCGGCGCGGGCAGGCCGAGGAGCGCGGCCGAGCGAGCGAGGCGGCGCAGGTGGCGGGTGAGCGCGAAGGCCTGCCCGTCGACCACCTTGAGCGTTTCGAAGACGCCGTCGCCGACGGTGAGGCCGTGGTCGTACGCCGACACGCGCGCGTGCTGCTCGTCTACCAGCGACCCGTCGACCCAGGTCCGCACGGGCGGTCAGCCGTCCGACCGGCGGCCGCTCACTTCGACACCGCGCGCACCCGCCGCCAGCGTTCCCACCACCGCGGTCGTCGCGCGGGCAACGACGGCGGGGCGAGGCGCGCCGGAAGCCGGAAGCCCCCGGCGGCGGCGTACTCGACCAGCCCGTACCGGTCCGCCGTCTCCTGCACCTCGCGGTAGACGGCCAGCGGGGTCGCGCCGGACACGGTGAACGACACGAACCGGCCGGGCACCCCCTCGATCTCGCTGGCGAACGGGTAGTCGTCGGCGGCCTCGTCGGCCCGGTCGGCCCACCGTCCGAACCGGCCGAGCAGCTCGGCGCGGAACGTGTCCACGGCCACGGACTCGGGCGCCGCGGTGGCGTCCCCTTCCATCAGCCGCTCGAACACCGCGGCGGCCTCCTCACGGCGGAGCGGCCGGTCGGTGTACCAGAACGCCACGACGACACTCATGGCGGCGACCGTAGCCTCCCCCGTCCGAGCGGCCGCGTCGGTCCCGCCCTGCCGTGCTACTCTCACCGTCGCGACGCGCGGACGTGGCTCAGTTGGTAGAGCATCACCTTGCCAAGGTGAGGGTCGCGGGTTCGAATCCCGTCGTCCGCTCGGGAGGTGCCCTCCGGGGTGCTGATCGGGGCCCCTCGGTCCCCGGCGGAGTGGCCGAGTGGCTTAGGCAAGGGCCTGCAAAGCCCTGTACGCGGGTTCGATTCCCGCCTCCGCCTCCGCAGCCGGTCTGCGGGCTGCCAGTCCCGGGCGGTTAGCTCAGCGGGAGAGCGCCTCCCTGACACGGAGGAGGTCACTGGTTCAATCCCAGTACCGCCCACCGCACACACCACCACCGGCCCGGGTTGCCTTCGCACCCGGCTCGTCGGCTTCCGCGCCCCTCGCAGTGCCCGGTGAACGTGGGCCCCGTGACCGTGGCGAGAAAAGGGCAGTTTCCGGTCAATCACCGCGCCTGGCGCGCCGATAGCAGGGTCGTGTTCCAGGGAAGGGGCTCCCCCCCGCACGGATGCGCCACAGGCGCGGTCCCCGCTCGCCGGCGTTCGCCGATCGACCGGGTCCGTCGCGCCGTCCTCCCATCCGTTCCCTGGAGGTCGTTCCACGTGTTCAACCGTTACGCCCTCGCGGCCACCGCCGGACTCGCCGCGTTCGGTGCG
Organism: Mycobacteriales bacterium; assembly: GCA_035310665.1. Lineage (GTDB taxonomy): Bacteria > Actinomycetota > Actinomycetes > DATGDX01 > DATGDX01 > DATGDX01. Next base: position 1,417 of record DATGDX010000238.1, read on the forward strand.
GTCGCGGCATCCGCGGCCACCCTCGGCGGCGTGTCCACCAAGTCGCTGGGTGTCGGCAACGCCGTCGTGGGCGCGTGCGACACCGATGGTGTCGACGCGGCCTACGCCACCAGCTACAACGCCACCGCCAAGGCCTACCGGGTCACCGGTGTCACGCTGAGCGGTGTCGCCGCGCCGCCTGCGCGGGTCAGACCGCGAAGGTGACGCTGTCGCAGGCAGGCACCCCGCTGAGCGAGGCCAGCGCACCGGTCACCGGCACGACGCTGACCTTGACGCTGCCGACGCCGGTGAACGCCGAGGCGGTGGACAACATCGCCGTCCTCATCGCCGGCTGACCGTCCGCCGACTCCCCGTGACCGGGCGACCGGGTCACGTCGCACGGCTGCTCGTCCGCGTGACCGCCGCGCTGGTGTCCGCCCTCGCCCTGCTCGCCGTGATCGGGCGCGCGGTCGTGGTCGACCGCGCGGACGCCGCGCACGTGCGGCTGCGGTCGGAGCGCGTCCTGTCCCACCACGCGCCCGCCGACGCCGTTCCGCTGGTCCTCGCGCGGGACGACTTCGACGGTGACCCGCGGACGAACCTGGCCGCCCGGGTGGCGGACACCGGGCAACCGTGGCGCGTGCACGCCGGCCAGTTCGTCGCGGACGGCGCGCAGGTGCGCGGGGGCGGGCAGTCCGTGGCGACGGCGACCGTCGACGCGACCCGCTCCGCGGTCCGCGTCTCGGCTTCGCTGACCTTCCCGTCGGGACCGGGACCCCGCCGTGCGGGGTTCGCGCTGCACGCGCAGGACAGCGGCCAGGAGCAGGTGCAGGTGCTGTACGACGCGAGCACTCGGGTGCTGGAGCTGCGCCGGGTGCTCGCGAGCGGCGAGCCGACCGTGCTGGCGACGAGAGCCGTCGCGGTGGCCGAGCCGGACGAGCCGACGCGGGTGACGGTCACGACGGACGGCGCGACCCTGTGGGTCAGCAGCGAGCGATGGGGCTCCGCACCGGTGGCCACGTTCGTGCTCTCCGCAGCGGATCAGGACAGGTTCGCGGACAACAGGGACTTCGGCATCGTCAGCGACGGCGACGCGGAGACCCGATTCGACGACTTCGAGGTACACCGATGAACGTGGGTCACCTGCTGACCCGGGCCCGACCGGCGACGCCGGCTCGGCTGCTTGGCGGTGCGCTGCTCCTCGCCGTCGCCCTGATCGCCTGGCCGCGACCGTTCGGCGGCACGACGGGATACACCATCGTCGCCGGCCACTCGATGGAACCCGCGCTCCGGCAGGGCGACCTCGTCGTGACACAGCCCGTCGACACGCCGCGGATCGGCGACATCATCGTGTACCGCGTCGACGTGCTGCCCGATCGCGTGGCGCGCGTCGTGCACCGCGTGGTCGGGCGCGACGCGGACCGGCTGCTCACCCGTGGTTACAACCGCGGCGCGATCGACCCGTTCCGGCCCGCGCCGGGCCAGGTCGACGGTCGCGTGGTGGTCCGGGTCCCCAAGCTGGGCTACCTGATCGCGCTGGCCTCGACCCCGTTGCTGCTCGCGGTGCTGGCCCGGGTCTGCGTCTTCCTCGCCGTCCTGGCGCCGTCCCCGTCCGAGTCCCGAGCCCGGCGCCGCCGCGAGATCCCCCGGGTGCTCGTCGCGATCCTGCGTCCCACGCCGTTTCGCCGGCGGGTGCGCGAGGAGCGGCCGGTGCCCGATGCGCCGGCCCCGGCCACGCGCCCGCAGCGGCGGCCGCGGAACGAGTGACCCGCGCCACCGCGATGCCCTGCACCGGGCGGGCGTCCCGACGGCGGCGGCGCGGACCGGGCGTTGACCTCTACCCTGGCCACGTGCGGGCCGGAGAACCGACGACGTCGGCCGCCCCGCGTGGACCGGTGCTTGTCGCGGGCGACTCTCCGACAGCCTCGCTGCGTGCCGCCGCCGCGCGGGCGGCAGGTGTGAGCGCGGCCGCTGTCGCACGCCGTCTGCGCCTCGGGGCGGGGACGACGATCGGCGGGCGGGTCGCCCTCGCCGTCGACCCCACGGTGCTGCGCCGCGCCGCGGCGACACGCGGCGTCACGGTGATCAGCGGGACGAACGGTAAGACGACGACCCGCGTGCTCCTCGTCCGCGCGCTGTCCACCCGGTCCCCAGTGGTGAGCAACGTGGGCGGCGCAAACCTCCCGTCCGGCTGGACGACCACGTTGGTGCGCGACCGGCACACCCCCGCCTGCGTCCTCGAG
>DATGDX010000239.1:0-16796 GCA_035310665.1 Mycobacteriales bacterium
GAGAAGGGTTACGGCTTCATCGCGGTGGACAACGGTCCCGACGTCTTCGTGCACTACAGCGCGATCCAGATGGAGGGTTACAAGAGTCTCGACGAGGGCCAGCGGGTCGAGTTCGAGATCACGCAGGGCCAGAAAGGCCCCCAGGCCGAGCAGGTGCGACGCGCCGACTGAAAACGGGCTGCCACCGGTGGGCCGGCTCCACGAGGAAGGGAGCGGGCCCACCGGTGTGTGGGGCTTGCACTCGCTCCGGACGGGTGCTAAACATCGTCTTAGCACTCCTTGTAGGTGAGTGCCAGACCGGGCGATGAGGCTGCCGGCCCGGGGAGGGCCTCGGGCCCGCGCAGCCGGCCGTCGCGGGCGTCGTTCGGTTCCAGGTGTCCCATGTCCGGGAGGACCACTGCATGGCCAAGATCATCGCGTTCGACGAGGAAGCGCGCCGCGGTCTCGAGCGCGGCATGAATCAGCTCGCGGACGCCGTGCGCGTGACGCTGGGCCCGAAGGGCCGCAACGTCGTGCTCGAGAAGAAGTGGGGGGCGCCGACGATCACCAACGACGGCGTCTCCATTGCCAAGGAGATCGAGCTCGAGGACCCCTACGAGAAGATCGGGGCGGAGCTCGTCAAGGAGGTCGCGAAGAAGACCGACGACGTCGCGGGTGACGGCACGACGACCGCGACCGTGCTGGCCCAGGCGATGGTCCGCGAGGGCCTGCGCAACGTCGCCGCCGGCGCCAACCCGATGGCTCTCAAGCGGGGCATCGAGGCCGCGGTCGAGCGGGTGTCCGAGGAGCTGTCCAAGCTCGCCAAGGACGTCGAGACCAAGGAGCAGATCGCCTCGACCGCGTCCATCTCCGCCGGTGACACCGCGATCGGCGAGATGATCGCCGAGGCGATGGACAAGGTCGGCAAGGAAGGCGTCATCACCGTCGAGGAGAGCAACACCTTCGGGCTCGAGCTCGAGCTCACCGAGGGGATGCGCTTCGACAAGGGGTACATCTCGCCGTACTTCGTCACCGACGCGGAGCGGATGGAGGCCGTCCTCGACGACCCCTACCTCCTGATCGCAAACTCCAAGATTTCCGCGGTCAAGGACCTGCTGCCGCTGCTCGAGAAGGTGATGCAGGCGGGCAAGCCGCTGGCGATCATCGCCGAGGACGTCGAAGGCGAGGCGCTGGCGACGCTGGTCGTCAACAAGATTCGCGGGACGTTCCGCTCGGCCGCGGTCAAGGCGCCCGGGTTCGGCGACCGGCGCAAGGCGATGCTGCAGGACATCGCGATCCTCACCGGTGGGCAGGTCATCAGCGAGGAGGTCGGTCTCAAGCTCGAGAACGCCACGCTCGACCTGCTCGGCCGGGCCCGCAAGGTCGTCGTCACCAAGGACGAGACCACGATCGTCGAGGGAGCCGGGGACCCGGAGCAGATCTCGGGCCGGGTCAACCAGATCCGTGCGGAGATCGACAAGAGCGACTCGGACTACGACCGCGAGAAGCTGCAGGAGCGGCTGGCGAAGCTGGCCGGCGGCGTGGCCGTCATCAAGGCCGGCGCGGCGACCGAGGTGGAGCTCAAGGAGCGCAAGCACCGCATCGAGGACGCGGTGCGCAACGCGAAGGCGGCCGTCGAGGAGGGCATCGTCGCCGGCGGTGGCGTCGCGCTCATCCAGGCCGCGGCGGACGCGTTCGACAAGCTCGACCTGTCCGGCGACGAGGCCACCGGGGCCCAGATCGTGAAGCTGGCGGTCGAGGCACCGCTCAAGCAGATCGCGGTCAACGCGGGCCTCGAGGGCGGCGTCGTGGCGGAGAAGGTGCGCCACCTGCAGCCGGGCCACGGCCTGGACGCCTCGACGGGTGAGTACGTCGACATGATCGCGTCTGGGATCATCGACCCGGCGAAGGTCACCCGCTCGGCGCTGCAGAACGCCGCGTCGATCGCGGGGCTGTTCCTCACCACCGAGGCGGTCATCGCGGACAAGCCGGAGAAGGAGAAGGCGGCCGCCCCGGGCATGCCCGGCGGTGGCGGCGACATGGACTTCTAGTCCGTCTGTCGCGAGGGCCTACGAGGGCGGCTTCCCGGGTGCGGGAAGCCGCCCTTCCGTCGTGTCGGGCGCCACCGGCACGTTCGTGTCGGGCGCCACCGGCACGACACGGCGACACACACAAGGTCAAGAAGTCAAGGACGTCCGCGCGCGAGGCGGAGCCCCCCGAGCCTCCCGATCACCGCTCGTCGGTGCTGGGGACGTCGTCCGCGTCGGTGATCGAGTAGGCGTAGCCCTGCTCGGCGAGGAACCGTTGGCGGTGCGCGGCGTATTCCTGGTCCAGCGTGTCCCGCGCCACCACCGCGTAGAAGCGGGCCGCCCGCCCGTCGGTCTTCGGGCGCAGGATCCGCCCCAGCCGCTGCGCCTCCTCCTGGCGCGAGCCGAACGTCCCCGAGACCTGGATCGCCACCGCCGCCTCCGGGAGGTCGACGGAGAAGTTCGCCACCTTCGACACGACCAGCGTCCGCAGCGTCCCCCGGCGGAACGCGTCGAACAGCTTCTCCCGCTCCCGCACGGTCGTGGACCCGGTGATGATCGGCGCGTCGAGGCGGGCGGCCAGGTCGGCGAGCTGGTCGAGGTACTGCCCGATGACGAGCACCTGCTCCCCGCGGTGCCGGGTCACCAGCCGCTGGACCACCCGCGTCTTGGTCTCGGTCGTCGACGCCATCCGGTACCGCTCCTCGGCCTCCGCGGTGGCATACGCGAGCCGCTCGGCGTCGGTGAGGGTGACCCGGACCTCCACGCAGTCGGCGGGGGCGATCCACCCCTGGGCCTCGATGTCCTTCCACGGCGCGTCGTACCGCTTCGGCCCGATCAGGGAGAACACGTCCCCCTCGCGGCCGTCCTCCCGAACCAGGGTGGCGGTCAGGCCGAGCCGCCGGCGGGACTGGATGTCGGCGGTCATCCGGAAAATGGGGGCCGGCAGCAGGTGCACCTCGTCGTAGATCACGAGGCCCCAGTCGCGGGCGTCGAAGAGCTCCAGGTGCGTGTAGACCCCCTTGCGACGGGTCGTCATCACCTGGTACGTCGCGATCGTCACCGGCCGGATCTCCTTGCGCGACCCGGAGTACTCCCCGATCTCGTTCTCGGCCAGCGTCGTCCGCCGCAGCAGCTCGGTCTTCCACTGCCGGGCGGCGACCGTGTTCGTGACGAGGACGAGCGTCGTCGCCTGCGCCCGGGCCATGGCCGCGGCGCCCACGATCGTCTTGCCCGAGCCGCACGGCAGCACGATCACCCCGGAGCCGCCGTGCCAGAACCCGTCGGCGGCCTCACCCTGGTAGGGCCGCAGCGACCAGCCCTCCTCGCGCAACGCGATCGGGTGCGCCTCGCCGTCGACGTAGCCCGCCAGGTCCTCGGCGGGCCAGCCGAGCTTGAGCAGCTCCTGCTTGAGGTGCCCGCGCTCGCTCGGGTGGACCAGGACCGTGTCGGCGTCGACGCGCGTGCCGACGAGCGGGGCCACCTTGCGGGACCGCAGCACCTCCTCGAGCACCGGCCGGTCGGTCGTCGCCAGGACCAGGCCGTGGGCGGGGTGCTTCTCCAACCGCAGGCGACCGTAGCGGGCCATCGTCTCGACGACGTCGACGAGCAGCGCGTGCGGCACGGGGTAGCGGGAGTGCGTGAGGAGGACGTCGACGACCTGCTCGGCGTCGTGTCCCGCGGCCCGGGCGTTCCACAGCCCGAGCGGCGTGAGCCGGTAGGTGTGCACGTGCTCGGGCGCCCGCTCGAGCTCGGCGAACGGCGCGATCGCCTTGCGACAGGCGTCCGCCTGCTCGTGGTCCACCTCGAGGAGCAGCGTCTTGTCGCTTTGGACGATCAGCGGTCCGTCGGTCACGGGAACCAGTGTCGCCCACGCGGCGACAGCTCGGCCCCGGCGCGTGCCGTGGCCGCCTCCCGGTCGGCGGCGGTTCCCGCGCTCGTCGGCACCCCCATGGTCAACGGCATGCCCAAACCAGGACAACTCGCCGCGCGTCACGCCGGTTCGTCGTCGACCTCGGCCACCGCGGTGATCCGGTGGACAGCGAAGGTGCGCACCTCCTCGTGCAGGTGGTCGTAGGCCTCGAGAAGCCCACGGGCCAGCCGCAACGGCTCCACCACCCGCTGCGACGCCTGCCCCTGCGCGTTGACGTAACTGATCCACAGCGGGCGGCCGTCGGCGGCGGCGTCCTGCAGCACCGCGAGGGTGGTGACGACATCGCCGCGCGACCCCGACCCGGAGGCGGTGGCCCGCCGGCCGGCGGCCGCCGCCCGCTCGCCGGCTCGCAGCGCCTTGACCGCGCGGGCGAGCAGGTGCGGCGAGGTCGGCGGGGGGTCGTAGGACAACGGGACCGTGCGCGGCGGCGGGGGGCCGCGGCGCACGTCCGGGTGCTCCACCAGCAGCGCGCCGTCGGGGGACTCGGCCGCCGGGGCGTGGCCGAGCCCGCGCAGCGCCTCGAGCAACCGCTCCGCGGTCGCCGGGGTGACGAGCACCGTGGGCGCGAGGCGGCGCAGCCGCACGTCGGCGAGCCGCCTGGTGGCGAGCAGCTCGTCGAGCAGCGCGGGGTCGTCGCAGCGGACGTAGGCCACGGCGCGCCCCACCCGGATCCGCCCGTGCCGGCGGGCGACGTCGTCGACGAGGTAGCTGAGCGGTTGCGGCACCGGGGTCCGCGAGTGCCGGGCCAGCAGCGCGTGCAGGTAGCTCGCGGAGCGTCCCGCGTCCAGCGCCCGCCGAATGCTCGCCGGCGTGAACCGGTAGACGGTCGCGCCGCCCTTCGACTCCACGTCGGCGGCCAGGGCGAGCTCGCGGGCCAGCTCCGCGACGAGCGGGCCGGGGGCCACGGCGGTGAGGTCGGCCTGCAGCAGCACGACGTCGACGGGGGTCGGCAGCAGCGCCGCGAGCGCGTCGGCGGCGCCGTCGCGGTCACCGTCGAGGAGGCGGCGGGCGTACGACGCCAACGCCGCCCGCCCGGTCACCCCGAGCACCTCCGCCTCCGCCAGGATCCACGGGAGCAGGGACGTGCGCACCCACGTTCCGGCGAGCCGCGGCACGGACCAGGCGACGGCGTCGACGACACCGGCGAGGCTCGCCGCGCTGCCCGGCGGCAGCGCGGCGAGCACCCCCAGCGCCCGGCGGCGCATGGCGGGCGCCGAGCGGTGGTTCAGGTCCGGCCCGAGCGCGTTGAACGGCTTGTCCCGCTCGTCGCGCTCGCCGACTAGCCCGGGGACCCGGGTGGTCTCGAGCCAGGCCTCGACGAGCGCGAGCCAGCGCCGCTGCGGCGGTTCCCGGCGCCACGCGTCGTACGCCGGCGTCGGCAGCCAGGCGTCGGTCGCGGTGAGCAGCCCGGCGTCGTACGCCGTCTCCACAAGCAGGCCCGCGTGCCGCTCGTCGAGGTCCAGGTCGCGGGCCAGCCGGCGCAGGTCGCGCACGCCGAGCCCGCCGGCGCGCAGCACCCCGGGCGGCGCCACCCCCCACGCCTCGAGCGCCTCCTCGACGTGCCGGACGAACGCGGCCGCCTGCCCCGCCGCCGCCCGGTCCGCCTCCGCCGCATCCAGCGGGGTCGTCGCGAGCGGCGGGGGAGTGACCGGCACGGTGCGGAACAGCCGCCCGGCTCGCAGCCGCAGCGCCACCTCGGACGGCAGCAGCACGGTGCCCTCGTCGACCGCGACGAGCAGCCCGCGGGCGAGCAGCCGGGCGACCGGGGTGGCGGCGGAGGAGACGCGCACGTCGCGCAGCGCGTCGGCGACCGCGCCGGCCGGAGGTCCCCACGCGAGCGCGTCGAGCACCTCCCGGTCCGCGGCGGGCAGCGAGGCGAGCAGGTCGTCGAGCCAGGCGTCGTCGGCGAAGGCGGCGACGAGCGCGGTCTGCGGGCGATCTGTCGCCAACCCGAGGTCCTCGGCCAGCGCGCACAGCCGCTCGTCGTCGTAGGCGACGAGCAGGTCGCCCACCGGCGGACCCAGGCCCCCACCCTGGTCCACCACCTGGCGCAGGGCGCGCACCAGGTGCAGCCGCTGGTCGTCCCCCCACACCAGCGCCAGCCCGCGCAGCCGGTCGAGGGCCGCGCGCAGCGCGGCGTCCGGCGGGTCGAGCAGGGCCGTGCGCAGGTCGGCGTACGTCGCCGGATCCCCGAGCGCGACGAGCCCGTCGACGACCGCCAGCGTGAACGCGTCGAGGGTGTCCAGCGCCCGCCGCAGGGACGTCGGCGCGCAGGCCCGGTTGACCAGGGCGCCCAGGTCCGCGGGGACGGGACTGACGAGGTCGGCGCGGACCGCGAGCAGGCCCACCAGCTGATCGTCCGACCAGCGGCGGACCTCGTCGGTCAGGCTCCGCCGCTGCTCGGTCACGCCGGCCACGGTAGCCAGCGGTGAAACCGGCACGCCGCACGCGCGCGCAGGATATGCGAAGGTTGCGAGGGAACCGATCGGCGCGTCCGAGGAGGAGCGAGCGATGCACGCCCAACCGGTGCTGTCCTATGACCACGGCGCCCACGACGTCCGGCTTCTCGGCGAGACGATCGGGGCGAACTTCGACCGGTTCGCCGCTCGCTTCCCGGACCGCGAGGCGCTGGTGGACCGGCCGACCGGGCGGCGCTGGACCTACCGGCAGCTGCAGGCCGACGTCGACAGCATCGCGCTCGGGCTGCTGGACCTGGGTCTGGAGAAGGGCGACCGCGTCGGGATCTGGGCGCCGAACTGCGCGGAGTGGACGATCGTCCAGTTCGCCACGGCCAAGATCGGCGTCATCCTCGTCAACATCAACCCGGCCTACCGCACCCACGAGCTGGCCTACGCGCTCAACCAGTCCGGCTGCCGGCTGCTCGTCGCCGCGCCGTCCTTCAAGTCCAGCGACTACCGGGCGATGCTCGCCGAGGTCCGCGACGAGCTGTCGGTGCTCGAAGGGGCGATCTTCCTCGGGTCCCGCGAGTGGGACTCGCTCACCGAGCGCGGCGACAGCGTGCCCGCGCACCGACTGGCCGAGCGGGCGGCGCAGCTGTCGTTCGACGACCCCATCAACATCCAGTACACGTCCGGGACGACGGGCTTCCCCAAGGGCGCGACGCTGTCCCACCACAACATCCTCAACAACGGGTTCTTCGTCGGCGAGCTGTGCCGCTACACCGAGGAGGACCGCATCTGCATTCCCGTCCCCTTCTACCACTGCTTCGGCATGGTCATGGGTAACCTCGCCGCGGTCTCCCACGGCGCCTGCATGGTCATCCCGGCGCCGGCGTTCGAGCCGCTGGCGACGCTGGCCGCGGTCGCCGAGGAGCGCTGCACCTCGCTCTACGGCGTGCCGACGATGTTCATCGCCGAGCTCGCCTGCCCGGAGTTCCCGTCGTACGACCTCACCTCCCTCCGCACGGGGATCATGGCGGGATCGCCGTGCCCGGTGGAGGTCATGAAGCGGGTCGTCTCGGAGATGCACATGGACGAGGTGACGATCTGCTACGGCATGACGGAGACCTCGCCGGTGTCGACCCAGACCCATCCCGACGACGACCTCGAGCGCCGGGTGTCCACGGTCGGGCGGGCCGGCCCGCACATCGAGATGAAGGTCGTCGACCCGAACACGGGGCTGACCGTCCCCCGCGGCACGACCGGGGAGCTGTGCACGCGCGGGTACTCCGTGATGCTGGGCTACTGGGAAGAGGAGGAGAAGACCTCCGAGGTGATCGATGACGCGCGGTGGATGCACACCGGGGACCTCGCGGTCATGGACGACGCCGGCTACCTGAACATCGTCGGTCGCATCAAGGACATGGTCATCCGGGGCGGGGAGAACGTCTACCCCCGCGAGGTGGAGGAGTTCCTGTTCACCCACCCGGACATCGAGGACGTGCAGGTCGTGGGCGTCCCGGACCAGAAGTACGGCGAGGAACTGTGCGCCTGGGTCCGCCGGCGCGCCGGGTCACCGCTCACCGAGGACGACGTCCGCGACTACTGCCGCGGCAAGCTCGCGCACTTCAAGATCCCGCGGTACGTCGTGTTCACCGACGAGTTCCCGATGACGGTGACCGGGAAGATCCAGAAGTACAAGATGCGGGAGCAGTCGGTCACCATCTTCGGCCTGGAGGACGCCGCCGCGGTCCGCAACGCCTGAGAGGCGCCGGCCTAGCCGGCGCGGCTACCCCGGCGGGCGGCGGCGGGCCGCGCGGAGCAGGCCGAACAATGCCAGACCGAGGCCCACCGGCATGAGCAGGGCGAGCACGTTGAGCGCCACCGGGCGGTCGTGCGCGCCGAAGAAGAACGGCACGACGGTCACGAGCGTCGCGACGAGGCCGACCGCGAACACCACGGCCCCGGCGACGACCAGGCGGTCGCCGGGCCGCGGGCGGGGCCGCCGGCTGGTCGCGGCCGTCCCGGGGGTCGCTCGCCTCATCGTCGTGGTCCTTTCGTGCGTCGTGCCGGTCCGGGTCACCTCACCGGTCACCGCCTCGCGCAGAGGTGGTGACCACCGCGGCCCGGCGCGGGGGCTGACCGGAGGAAACGCGTCGGGCCAGGGCTAGCCTGGGACACTCCCGACACTCTGGCGAGGTTTCCCGTGCCCACCGGCAAGGTCAAGTTCTACGACCCGGAACGCGGCTTCGGCTTCCTCTCCCGTGACGACGGCGGCGACGTGTTCGTGCCCAAGTCCGCGCTGCCGTCCGGGACCGACGCGCTCAAGCCCGGGCAGCGGGTGGAGTTCGGCGTCGCCGCCGGGCGCAAGGGTGAGCAGGCGCTCGCGGTCCGCGTCCTCGACCCGCTGCCGAGCGTCGTGAAGGCGTCGCGGCGCAGCCCGGACGACCTGCAGGCGATGGTGGAGGACCTCATCAAGCTGCTGGACGGGGTGGTGCAGCGCGACCTGCGGCGGGGTCGGCACACCGACCGCGCGCACGCCCGTAAGATCGCCTCGGTGCTGCGCGCGCTCGCGGACGAGTTCGAGAAGTAGACGTCGGGCAGTCGGTGGCGCGGCCCGCCGTTCACGACCGGCGGCTCGGCGACCGCAGCGCGCGGGCAGGGGTGGGCGGGACCAGCCCGGCCGCCGCGCCCCGCGCCACGAGCGCCTCGACCGCGCGGAATCCCTCGGCGCCCAGGTCGTGGGAGAACGCGTTGACGTAGAGCGCGATGTGCCGCCGCGCCACCTCGGGGTCCATCTCCTGCGCGTGCGCGAGCACGAAGCCGCACGTCCGGCCCGGGTCGTCCCACGCCTGGCGGAGCGACCGGCGGATCGTCCCGGCGAGCCGGTCGAGGTCCAGCTCCCGACGGGCCACGATCGCGCCGAGCGGGATCGGCAGCCCCGTCTCGCGCTCCCACCACGCGCCCAGGTCGGCCAGCGCGTGCAACCCGTAGGCGCCGTAGGTGAACCGTGCCTCGTGGATCACGAGTCCGGCGTCGACCGACCCGTCGCGGACGGCCGGCGTGATCTGCGGGAACGGGAGCACGACGACCCGCGCGGGCGGGTGCGCGGCCGCCCACAGGCGGAACAGCAGGTAGGCGGTCGTGTGCTCGCCGGGGACCGCGACCGTCGCGCCCGCGAGCCGGGCGGGCTCGAGCCGGGCGTCCGTGGGCGGGGCCGCGCGGGAGCGGGTCAGCACCAGCGGGCCGCAGCCGCGGCCCAGCGCCCCCCCGCAGGGCAGCAGGGCGTAGCGCTCGAGCAGCGCGGGCAGCGCGGCGTACGACACCTTCGCCACGTCGACCTCGCCGCGGGCGGCCAGCCCGTTCGCCTCGTCCACGTCGGCGTAGCGCACCGTGATCGGCGGTGCGTTCGGGACCAGGCCGTGCACCCAGGCGTGGAAGATGAACGTGTCGTTGGGGCAGGGCGAGATCGCCAACGTCAGCGGGTCCACGGCGGCTCCTCGAACAGGGCCCGGGCCGCGGCGCGCAGCGCCCCGAGCGCCCGGCCGATCTCCCAGCGGGACCGGTCGCACTCGCCGACGACGTTCGAGACCGTGCGGAGCTCGCCGAACGGGACGCCGAACGCGGCGGCGGCGGTCGCGACGCCGCTGCCCTCCATCGCCTCGGCGACCGGGGCGTGCCGGGCGCTCAGCGCCGCCGCGCGCGCCGCGGTCCCGGTCACCGTGGAGACGGTGAGCACCGGACCGGTGACCGGTGCCGTCGACCCGCGGCGCAGGCCGGCGGTGAGCGGTTCGGCGAGCGGGCAGGCGAACCGGTCGCCCGGCACCCCGAGGTCGGTGAGGCCGCGGAACCCGTCCGGGAACTCCGCCCCGAGTTCCGCGGCGAGCGCCGCGGTCGCGACGACGACGTCACCGATGGCCGCGCGGCCCGGGAACCCGCCCGCGATGCCGACGGAGAGCACGGCGTCCCAGGGTCCGCTCGCCGCCAACGCGGTCGCCGTCGCGGCCGCCGCCGCGGCCGCACCGACGCCCGCGGCGAGCACCCACGCCTCCCCGCCACCGGCGGTGCCTGCGCTCGCGGCGTACGGGCCGAGGTTGGCCGCGGCGGGCTCGCGCAGCGCGCCCGCGATCGCGTCGACCTCCGCGGGGACGGCGGCGACGAGGAGCAGCCGCACCGGACCGGTGACCGGAACCCTTGCTACTGCTCGCGCAGCCGGAAGAGCCAGAAGCCCTTCGGTCGCTGCCCTCGATCGAGGTCGACGACGCGCAGCACCATGTCGCCGCCGCGCAGGTCCCCGACCTGGAACGAGAAGTAGGGTTCCGTGATCTGCCGCGAGCGGCCCTGCTGGGCCGCGACGTACCAGCCGCCGGGCAGCAGGCTGCTGTCCACGCTGACGCCGACGCGGTCACCCGGTTGGACCGGCAGCACCTTCGCCCGCGCCTCGTTCCCGCACGTCGGGTTGACCGAGCCGCGGTGCGCGTAGCACACCGCCTGCGCCGAGGCGCTGCGCTTGCCGGCGACGACGGTGACGTAGGGCGAGGGCTTCTGGCAGGCGCTGACCGCCGCCAGCCCGACGACGGCGCCGAGCGCGAGGACGTGGCGACGGGCGGGCATCGGCACTCCCCGGGTCGCAGGTGGCGACGGACCGAGGGAAGGCTACCGGCCGGCCGCGGAGCCGACGGAGGCGCCGTCCCGGGGGGTGCGCGCGAGCCGGAGCCCGGCGAGGGTGCCGACGAGCACACCCGCGAGCGCGGCGGTGGCCAGGCCCAGCCCGAGCGTGACGTCCAGGGGCGACGCCAGGCCGAGCCCGCCGCCGAGCACCCAGGCGAGCTGCACCATGGTCTCGGTGCGCGCGAAGGCGCGGCCCCGCCCCTCCTCCGGCACGTCCCGCTGCAGCACCGCGTCGAGCGCCAGCTTGCTCAGCGCCTGCGTGACGCCGGCGACGGCCACCACGACGACCGCGGTCACCAGACCGAAGGCGACGGTGGCGGCCGCGGCGGCGAGCGTCGCCGCGACGAGCGTCGACACGACGAGGCGTTCCGGGCCCGCGCGGCGCGCGCGCCCCCCCAGGGCGGTCCCCCCCACGCTGCCCGCGCACGCGGCGGCGACCAGCAGGCCGAGCGCGACCCCCTCGTGCAGCCCGCCCAGCGGCCGGGTGCGGACCAGGAAGGCGAAGAACAGGGTGAGGAACCCGGCGAACGCCCGCAGGGCGACGGTGGCGCGCAGCATCAGCTGGGCGACGACCCCGAGCTGGACGCCGCGGATCGCGAGCCACCAGCGTGAGCGCGGCGCGTTCGTCGCCTCGTCTCGCTCCCGGTCGATCCGCCGCGGCAGCCGGATCGCCAGCACCGCGCCCGCGGCGTAGCCGACCGCGGCGGCCCGCAGCCCCCAGGCCGGCGAGGTGAGCGCGACGAGGCCCACCCCGACCGCTCCGACGACGGTGCCCGCGAGCACCCCGGCGAGGGACACCCGGGCGTTCGCGCGGACGAGGGTGCCGCCGGGGGGCAGCACCCGCGGCACGGCGGCGGCGCGGGCGACGGCGTAGCCGCGGGAGAGCACGAGCAGCGCGAACGCGGCCGGGTACAGGGTCAGCGCCGCCTGCGCCCCGACCGCGCCGGCGATCACCCAGGCGAGGACGCCGCGACCGGCGAACGTCACCGCGAGCGCGGCGCGCCGCCCCCGGACCCGGTCCAGCGCAGGACCGATCACCGGTGCGACGACCGCGAACGGCGCCATCGTGACGAGCAGGTAGAGCGCGACCCGCCCGCGCGCCTCCCCCACGGGCACCCCGAAGAACAGCGTGCCGGCCAGCGCGACGGCGACGAGCGCGTCGACGGCTCCGGAGACGGCGTGCACGCCGAGCAGCGCGGACAGCCCGCTGTCACCGGCCCCCTCCGCGCGGGCGGCGGCGCGGACCCGGCCGACCCCGCCCCGGGCGGTGCTGCCGACCCGCCGCACCGCCGCCTTGGGGTCCACGCTCGCCAGTGTGGTCCGTCGGGTCCCGTTCCGGGAAATGATCGGTGAGAATGGGGACGTGACGCGCACGCGCACCCGCCGCCCGGCCGTGGACGCCGCCGCGGCCGCCGCCGTGGACATCGCCCGCGCCGCCGCGGAGGAGGTCGCGGGCCCTGGCGAGGTCGGGGAGCACGTCGGCGTGCAGGCCGACGACGACCGCGTGGTGACCCACTACTTCCGGTGCACCGCGCTGGCGTACCGCGGATGGCGGTGGGCGGTGACCCTCGCACGCGCCTCCCGGCAGCGGGCGCTGACCGTCGACGAGGTCGTGCTGCTGCCGGGCACCGAGGCGCTGCTCGCGCCGCCGTGGGTGCCGTGGAGCGAGCGGCTGCGGCCGGGGGACCTCGGCGTGGGCGACCTGCTGCCGACCCCGGAGGACGACGACCGGCTGGTCCCCTCGCACGCCGCCACCGACGACCCCGAGGTCGAGGCGGTTGCGTTCGAGCTCGGGCGCGGCCGCCGCCGGGTGCTCTCCCGGCTCGGGCGGGACGAGGCGGCGACGCGGTGGTACGACGGCGACGGCGGCCCGCGCGCCGCGATCGCACGGTCCGCGCCCGCGTCCTGCGGGACGTGCGGGTTCTACACGCCCCTCGGCGGGGCGCTCGGCTCGCTGTTCGGCGCCTGCTGCAACGAGTTCACGCCCGACGACGGCCGCGTGGTCTCGGCCGACCACGGCTGCGGGGCGCATTCCGAGGCCCTGGTGGTGCCCGGGTTGCCGGTGCCGTCGTCGGCCGCCTTGATCGACGACGAGGGGCTGGAGCTGCTCGCGGACCTCGTCACGCCGGGGCCCGGCTCGGTCGACGACACCGCGGGCGGCGAGCCGCTCGGGCACAGTTGACGGCCCGCTCGGCGACACCGCGGACCGGGCGGCCGACGGCGGACGATCCCGGCGATCCGTTCCACACCGGCCCGCTGCGCGCCCGGGTGCTCGCCGCCTGGGCCGCCTCCCCCGCCCGCTTCCGCGAGGACGCGAACGCCGAGGAGGACCTCGTGCGGGGCGGGTACCGCGACCGGGTGATCGTCGAACTCGCGCAGAACGCGGCCGACGCGGCGGCGCGGGCCGGGGTCCCCGGGCGGCTGCGGCTGACACTGCGTGACGGGACGCTGCGCGCCGCAAACACGGGGGCGCCGCTCGACGCCGGCGGGGTCGAGGCGCTGTGCACGCTGCGGGCGTCCGCGAAGCGGGGCGGGGACACGGTGGGCCGCTTCGGCGTGGGGTTCGCCGCGGTGCTCGCCGTGTGCGACGAGCCGCGCATCGCCTCGACGACCGGGGCCGTCCGCTGGTCGCGGGCGCTTGCGCTCGCCTGCGCGCGCGACCTGACCGGCCTGCACGACGAGGTGCTCCGGCGCGAGGAGGCGGTGCCGGTGCTGCGGCTGCCGTTCGGGGCCGGCGACGCGCCACCGGCCCCGTTCACGACCGAGGTGGTGATGCCGCTGCGGGACGCCGCGGCGCGGGCGCTCGTCCGCGAGCTGCTCGCCGGGGTGGACGCCAGCGTGCTGCTGACCCTGCCCGCGCTCGCGCGCGTGGAGATCGACGTCGAGGGATCGGCGCGGGAGCTGGTCGCCGAGCGCGACGCCGACGGGGTGGTCGTCGACGGGGTGCGGTGGACCGTCGCCTCCTCGTCCGGCCGGCTCGACCGGGCGGCGCTGCTCGCCGACCGTCCGGTCGAGGAGCGGGCGTGGACCGGTTGGTCGGTCACGTGGGCCGTTCCGCAGGACGGACGGCTGCCGGCCACCGTGCCGCCGGTCGTGCACGCGCCCACACCGACCGACGAGCCGCTGGGTCTGCCGGCGCTGCTCATCGCGTCCCTGCCGCTGGACGTGTCCCGCCGCCGGGTGGCTCCCGGGCCGTTGGCGGACTTCCTGCTCGCCCGCGCGGCGGCGGCGTACGCCGGGCTGCTGCGCGCGGTTGCCGACCCGCTGCCGCTGCTGCCGGTCGGACTGCCCGCGGGTCGGGTCGACACGGCGCTGCGCCGCGCGCTCGCGGACGTGCTGCCCGACGCGCCGGTCCTCCCGACCGCCGCCGACCCGCAGCTGCGGGTGCGTCCCCGGGACGCGGTCGCCGTCGACGTCCCGGCCCTGGTGCCGGTCCTCGCCGAGGTCCTGCCCGGGCTGCTGCCCGCGCGCACAGGTCCGGGAGCCGCCGCGGCCCCCGCCGCCGCGCTCGACGCGCTCGGCGTGCGACGGCTGGGGCTGGCCGACGTGGTCGACCTGCTCCGCGGGCTGCGGCGGCCCCCGGAGTGGTGGGCGCGGTTGTACGCCGCGGTCGACGCCGGTGTCCCGCCCGGCTCCGCGCGCGAGCCGCTGGCCGCGCTGCCCGTGCCGCTCGCGTCCGGCGACGTCGCGGTCGGTCCCCGCGGACTCGTCCTGCCCGGCGCCGACGTGGACCTGTCCGGCCTGGGCCTGCGGGTGGTGCACCCCCGGGCCGCGCATCCGCTGCTGGTCACCCTGGGCGCGGTGCCCGCCCATCCGCGGGCGCTGCTCGCGGAGCCGCGGGTGCGCGCGGCGGTGCAGACGTCGTACGACGCCGAGGACCCGGCGCCGGTCGCCCACGCGGTGCTCGGACTGGTCCGCGCCGCGGGCGTCGCGCCGGGCGAGCTGCCCTGGCTCGCCGAGCTGGCCCTGCCGGGGGACGACGGCGAGTGGTACCCCGCGGGTGAGCTGCTGCTGCCCGATGCCCCGCTGGCCGCGGTCGTCGCCGACGACGCGCCGTTCGGGGTCGTGGCGCCGGACTGGGTGGCGCGCTGGGGGGCGGACGTGCTGGCCGCGGCCGGGGTGCTGCGGACGTTCGCGCTGCTCCGGGACGTGGACGTGCCCACCGATCCGGGCGCCGCGGACCACGACCTCGACGGCGAGGCGGACTGGCTCGCGTCGCTGCCCGCCGACGACGTGCCCGGCCTGCTGCCCGAGCTGGTCGCGGTCCGCGACCTCGACCTCGTCACGCACTGGCCCGGCGCGTTGCGGCTGCTGGCCGGCGATCCGGTCCTCCGGCGCGCCGTCGTCGAGCCGGCGCGGGTGCTGCTGGCGTCGGGGGCGACCGTGACCGCGCCGTCGTACACGTCCTGGTGGCTCTCCCGCGCTTCCGTCCTTGACGGGCGCGTGCCGCGGGAGCTGCGGCTGCCGGGGAGCGACCCGCGGCTCGCCGGGCTGTGGGACGAGGCGGGCGAGTGCGGGGTGGACCGGGAGTTCCTCCTCGCGCTCGGCGTGCGCCGCGGGCTGGCCGACGTCACGCCGGGCGAGCTGCTCGGGCGGCTCGCCGACCCCCGGCGCACGGTCGGGCGCGCGCAGCTGCGCGCGCTCATGAGCTGGATCGCGGCCGCCGACCCGGCGACGCTCGACCCGCCCGAGCGGGTCCGGGCGGTGCGCGCCGGCGCGATCGGAGTCGTGCCGGCCGACGACGCCGTGATCGTGGACGCCCCGGACCTGCTGCCGCTGGTGTCGGGGACCCGCGCCGTGGTGCCGTGCCCCCTCCCGCTTGCCGCGGCGCTCGCCGACGTCGTCGACGTGGCGCTGGCCACCGAGCTCGGCCCGTTCCCCGCTCCGACCGGAGGCGCCCGCGAGCCGGTGCCACGGGCGCTCGCGGCCGTGCTCCCCGGCGCGCCGGCGAGCTGGGTCCGTCACGCCCCGGGAACCCCGTGGCGCGTCGTCGGCGGGACGGTGCACGCGGGCGACGGCGACGGGCTGGCGCGCGGGCTCGCCTGGGCGGCCGGCCGGTGGGCCGACCGGCACCTGGCCGCGGCGGTGCTGCGCGACCCGTACGCGGAGCCGACGCTGCTCGCGGAGGCCGATCTCGACCCGGTGTGACGGCCCGCCGGTGACGCAGGGTCAGCGACGACGGCGCCGCAGCACGGCGACCCCGAGCAGGCCCAGGCCGACAGCCACCGCGCAGGTCCACAGCACCCACCCCTGCCCGTTGGCGGCGAGCCGCGGGTAGCGCGGCAGCAGCACGAGGAACGCGAGGGCCCACAGCACGGTCCCGACCGCGACCACGGTGACCCCATTGGTCTCCACCGGTGCCGGATCGGGCCGGCGTGGACGCTTCACGCCGCGAGGCTAGGGCGGCAGGGGCCGGGGCCCGCAAGGGCCGGGGCACGAGCCGGCGGGCTCTGACACGCTTCCCCCATGTCGAGCGAGGCCGTCCTCACGCAGGAGCCGAACCTGCCGCGCCCGCCGCGCAACCGCGTCGACGCCTTCTTCAAGATCTCCGAACGCGGGTCGACCGTCGAGCGCGAGATCCGCGGCGGGCTCGCGACGTTCTTCACGATGGCCTACATCGTCGTGCTCAACCCGCTCATCGTCGGCACCGCCCCGGATGCCGCGGGAACCGTCCTCGGCATCCCGCGGGTGGCCGCGGCGACCGCGCTCGTCGCCGGCGTCATGACCATCCTCATGGGCGTCGTCGGACGCTACCCGTTCGCGATCGCGACCGGTCTCGGGTTGAAC
>DATGDX010000240.1:0-16976 GCA_035310665.1 Mycobacteriales bacterium
CCAGCTCGTACGCCGCGCGTCGCGGCTGGGCGTCGCGCCGGAGCAGTACGCGCAGCAGCTGATGCAGACCGGGCAGGTGCAGGGGCTGGTGGCCGAGGTTCTGCGCGGCAAGGCGCTCGCCCGTGTGCTCGAGGCGGCCGCGATCACCGACGCCTCCGGGCGGCCGGTCGACCTCGCCAAGCTGCGCGAGGACGCGGGGGAGGCGGGCGAAACCGTGGTCGACGCGGAGGCGGACGAGGCCGGCGATCAGGTCGGCGAGGACGCCGCGGAGGTCACCGGCGAGGACGCCGCGGAGGTCACCGGCGAGGACGCCGC
Source organism: Mycobacteriales bacterium (assembly GCA_035310665.1). Taxonomy (GTDB): domain Bacteria; phylum Actinomycetota; class Actinomycetes; order DATGDX01; family DATGDX01; genus DATGDX01. The sequence goes on from DATGDX010000240.1 coordinate 316, forward strand.
GGAGGTCACCGGCGACGCGGAGGGCAGCCGGGACGAACCCGCGCAGCCGGTGGAGGTGTAGCCGGCACTCGGGCGCGAGCCGGCGGCTCCGGCCACGAGCCTGCGCCGATAGCGAACATCGCCGGCGCGCGCCGGTCACCACCACGCCGACCGGCTAATGTCCGAAGCGTGACTTCCCGCACTCCACCGCTTTCCGTCGGGCCCCTTCCCGCCGGGCCGATCGCACGCGTCGCCAGCGGGATGAACCTGCAGGACCAGGTGTTCGACCGGCTGCTCCGCGAGCGGATCATCTTCCTCGGCTCGGTCGTCGAGGACACCGTCGCGAACACCGTCTGCGCGCAGCTGCTGCTGCTCGCCGCCGAGGACCCGCACCGGGACATCTATCTCTACGTCAACTCGCCCGGCGGCTCCGTGACCGCCGGAATGGCGATCTACGACACCATGCAGTACATCGACAACGACGTCGCCACCGTCGCGCTCGGGCTCGCGGCGTCGATGGGGCAGTTCCTCCTGTGCGCCGGCACCCGCGGGAAGCGCTACGCGCTGCCGCACGCGCGGATCATGATGCACCAGCCGTCCGGGGGCATCGGCGGGACCGCGAGCGACATCGCGATCCAGGCCGAGCAGATGCTCTACGTCAAGAAGACCATGGCCGAACGCATCGCGTTCCACACGGGCCAGCCGGTCGAGCAGATCGAGCAGGACTCCGACCGCGACCGGTGGTTCACCGCGGAGGAGGCCAGGGACTACGGGTTCGTCGACCACGTGGTCACCGGCGCGAAGCAGGTGCCCGCCGGTGCCGGCACCCTGCCCAACTCCTGACCCGACCCCCTGACCTGCCCGCCGCCCGCTGGCCCGCTCTCGCCACCCCCGGAGCCGTCCGTGACCGACATCCAGGCGCCCACCGGACGCTACATCATCCCCTCCTTCGTCGAGCGCACCAGCTACGGCGTCAAGGAGATGAACCCGTACAACAAGCTCTTCGAGGAGCGGATCATCTTCCTCGGGGTGCAGATCGACGACGCGAGCGCCAACGACGTGATGGCCCAGCTGCTCACGCTCGAGGCGATGGACCCGGACCGGGACATCATCATCTACATCAACTCGCCCGGCGGGTCGTTCACCTCGCTCACCGCGATCTACGACACGATGCAGTACGTCCGCCCGGACGTGCAGACCGTGTGCCTCGGGCAGGCCGCGAGCGCGGCCGCCGTGCTCCTCGCCGCCGGCACCCCCGGCAAGCGGTTCGCCCTCGCCAACTCCCGGATCCTCATTCACCAGCCGTCCGGCGGCGGTGAGGGGCAGTCGAGCGACATCGAGATCCAGGCCCGGGAGATCCTGCGGATGCGGACCCTCCTCGAGGAGATGCTCGCGCAGCACACCGGGCAGTCCGTCGACCGGATCCGCAAGGACATCGAACGCGACAAGATCCTCACAGCGGAGGAGGCGCGGGAGTACGGCCTGGTCGACGAGGTGCTCCGCAGCCGGAAGAAGTCGGCGCTGGCGCCCGCCTGACCGGTCCCGATCGCTCACGGAGAACGCGCCGCGCCCGTGACCGCAAGAGGGCTTCCGCCCGGACGCCGAGACGGTACCGTCGACCACGTACCGCCGGCGCTCGTCGGCGTGGACGGGCGGCCGGGGGTGTCCTTTGCCACCGGCCGGGGCAGGGAACGGGAACTTTCAGGTCGAGCCTGCAGATGAAGGAGCTCCGGGTGGCACGCATCGGTGACGGGGGCGACCTGCTCAAGTGCTCGTTCTGCGGGAAGTCGCAGAAGCAGGTGAAGAAGCTCATCGCGGGGCCGGGCGTCTACATCTGCGACGAGTGCATCGACCTGTGCAACGAGATCATCGAGGAGGAGCTCTCCGAGGCGAGCGACCTCAAGTTCGACGACCTGCCGAAGCCCAAAGAGATCTACGAGTTCCTCGACTCCTACGTGATCGGCCAGGAGACCGCCAAGAAGGCACTGTCCGTCGCGGTCTACAACCATTACAAGCGGGTCCAGGCGGGCGGGAGCGACAAGGGGCGCGACGACGGGGTCGAGCTCGCGAAGTCCAACATCCTGCTGCTCGGCCCCACCGGGTGCGGCAAGACGCTGCTTGCCCAGACGCTGGCGAAAATGCTCAACGTCCCGTTCGCGATCGCCGACGCGACCGCGCTGACCGAGGCGGGCTACGTCGGCGAGGACGTCGAGAACATCCTGCTCAAGCTCATCCAGGCCGCGGACTACGACGTCAAGAAGGCCGAAACCGGGATCATCTACATCGACGAGGTCGACAAGATCGCCCGGAAGTCGGAGAACCCGTCGATCACGCGCGACGTGTCCGGCGAAGGCGTGCAGCAAGCACTGCTGAAGATTCTCGAGGGCACGACGGCCAGCGTCCCGCCGCAGGGCGGGCGCAAGCACCCGCACCAGGAGTTCATCCAGATCGACACCACGAACGTGCTGTTCATCGTCGGTGGCGCGTTCGCTGGACTTGAAAAGATCATCGAGGCGCGCATCGGGAAGAAGGGCGTCGGCTTCAACGCCGTCCTGCACTCCAAGTCCGACGCCGACACCTCGGACGTCTTCGCGGAGGTCATGCCGGAGGACCTCATCAAGTTCGGCATGATCCCCGAGTTCATCGGGCGCCTCCCAGTGATCACGAGCGTGCACAACCTCGACCGCGAGGCGCTGATCCGGATCCTGACCGAGCCGCGCAACGCGCTCGTCCGGCAGTACAAGCGGCTGTTCGACCTCGACGGGGTCGAGCTGGAGTTCTCCGACGACGCGCTCGAGGCGATCGCCGACCAGGCGATCCTCCGTGGCACCGGGGCCCGGGGCCTGCGGGCGATCATGGAGGAGGTCCTGCTCTCGGTGATGTACGACATCCCGAGCCGCAAGGACGTGGCTCGGGTCGTCGTCACCCGCGAGGTCGTGCTCGAGCACGTGAACCCGACGCTGGTGCCGCGGGAGGCGCCCAAGCGGGAGCGGCGCGAGAAGAGCGCCTGACCCACAGGGCCCGGACCGCGTCGGCGGCACCCTGTCGCCGCGGCTTCGTACACTCCCCGGCGTGAGCGAGACACCCCCTCGACCCGACCGGCCGGTGCTGCCCCCCACCTACTCACCCGCCGACGTCGAGGGCGCGCTCTACGAGCGCTGGGTCGAGGCCGGCTACTTTCGCGCGGTCGCGAGCAGCGGCAAACCGCCGTACTCGATCGTCATCCCCCCGCCGAACGTCACCGGCTCCCTGCACATCGGGCACGCCTTCGACCACACGCTCATGGACGCCCTCATTCGGCGGAAGCGGATGCAGGGCTTCGAGACCCTGTGGCTGCCGGGCATGGACCACGCCGGGATCGCGACGCAGAACGTGGTCGAGCGGGAGTTGGCGAAGGAGGGCAAGAGCCGCCATGACCTCGGGCGCGAGGCGTTCGTCGAGCGGGTCTGGCGGTGGAAGGCGGAGTCCGGGGGGGTGATCCTGCGCCAGATGCGCCGGCTCGGCGACGGCGTGGACTGGTCGCGGGAGCGGTTCACGATGGACGAGGGCCTGTCCCGCGCGGTGCAGACGATCTTCAAGCGGCTCTTCGACGACGGCCTGATCTACCGGGCCGAGCGGATCATCAACTGGTGCCCTCGCTGCCATACCGCGCTGTCGGACATTGAGGTCGAGCACTTCGACGACGAGGGGGAGCTCGTCTCGATCCGCTACGGGGGTGGCCCGGGGGAGCCGAGCGTGGTCGTGGCGACCACGCGGGCCGAGACGATGCTCGGCGACACCGCGGTCGCGGTGCACCCCGGCGACGAGCGCTACGCGCATCTGGTGGGCCGCGACGTCGAGCTGCCGCTGACCGGGCGGCGCATCCCGGTCGTGGCCGACGAGCTGGTCGACCCGGCGTTCGGCACGGGGGCGGTCAAGGTGACGCCCGCGCACGACCCGAACGACTTCGAGATCGGCCAGCGGCACGGGCTGCCGTCGCTGACGATCCTCGACGAGCGCGGCGTGATCAGTGCGCACGGTCCGTTCCAGGGGCTCGACCGGTTCGAGGCCCGCCCCGCGGTCGTCGCCGCGCTCCGCCAGCAGGGACGGATCGTCGCCGAGACGCGGCCGTACGTCCATGCGGTGGGGCACTGCCAGCGGTGCGGCACGGTCGTCGAGCCGCGGCTGTCCCTGCAGTGGTTCGTGCGGGTCGAGCCGCTCGCGAAGGCCGCCGGCGACGCGGTGCGCGAGGGGCGGGTGCGCATCCACCCCGCGGAGATGACCGCCCGGTTCTTCGACTGGGTCGACAACATGCACGACTGGTGCATCAGCCGCCAGTTGTGGTGGGGCCACCGCATTCCCGTGTGGTACGGGCCGGCGGGGGAGACGGTCGCGGTCGGGCCGGACGAGACGCCGCCGACGGGGGAGGGTTGGCGGCAGGACGACGATGTCCTCGACACGTGGTTCTCCTCCGGCCTGTGGCCGTTCTCCACACTGGGGTGGCCCGGGGACACCGAGGACCTGCGGGTCTTCTATCCGACCAGCGTGCTGGTGACCGGCTACGACATCCTGTTCTTCTGGGTCGCCCGTATGATCATGTTTGGGCTGTACGCCATGAAGGACAGCGGCCGCTGCAGCGTTCCCTTCCGGGTCGTCGCGCTGCACGGCATGGTGCGTGACGCGCACGGCAAGAAGATGTCGAAGTCGTTCGGCAACGTGGTCGACCCTCTGGAGTGGATCGACGCGTACGGCGCGGATGCGCTGCGGTTCACCTTCGCTCGCGGCGCGAACCCGGGCGCGGACGTGCCGATCAGCGAGGAGTGGGTGCAGGGGTCGCGCAACTTCGCGAACAAGGTGTGGAACGCGACGCGGTTCGCGCTGCTCAGCGGCGCCGACGCGACCGCGCCGCTCCCCCCACCCGAGCAGCTCTCGGTCGCGGACCGGTGGATCCTGTCCCGCCTCGCGCAGGTCGTCGCGGACGGCGACGCGCTGTTCGACGATTTCCAGTTCGCGAAGGTGTCCGACCTGCTGTACCACTTCGCGTGGGACGAGGTCTTCGACTGGTACGTCGAGCTGGCCAAGGTGGTGCTGTCCCGGCCGGGCGACGGGGCTCGCGAGGGCGAGGCGGACCGGACGCGGGTGGTGCTCGGGCACGTTCTCGACGCGCTGCTGCGGCTGCTGCACCCGGTGATGCCGTTCGTCACCGAGGCGCTGTGGACCGCGCTCACCGGCGGGGAGTCGATCGTGGTCGCCGACTGGCCGCGGCCCGCCGCCGACCGCCGGGACCCGACGGCGGAGGCCGAGATCGCGCAGCTCCAGCAGGTGATCACCGAGGTGCGCCGGTTTCGCGCCGACCAGGGGGTCAAGCCCGGGCAGCGGGTCCCCGCCCGGCTGGAGCTCGCCGGCTCCCCGCTGGCCGCCCACGAGGACGCGATCCGCACGCTGGCCCGGCTGGACACGCCGGCGGACGGGCTGTCCGCGACCGCGACGCTGCCGGTCGCCGGGATCCGAGTCGAGCTGGACCTGTCCGGCGCGATCGACGTCGCCGCGGAACGGGCCCGCCTCGGGCGCGACCTCGCGGCGGCGGAGAAGGAGCTCGCGCAGGCGCGGGCCAAGCTCGGCAACCACCAGTTCCTCACCAAGGCGCCGGACGCGGTCGTGACCAAGATCCGCAGCCGGGAGGCGGCGGCCACCGCGGAGATCGCGCGGATCCGGGAGCAGCTCGCGGCGCTGGCGCCGCGGTGACCCAGGCAAGCGCCCGCGTGCCGGCGGCCGGCTGATGGACCACGGGGCCGGGGTGCCGGCGCGCGTCGAGGCCGCGCTGACCGCCCGGCAGCCGACCCGCATGGTCCCCGACCTGGAGCGCATGCGGCGGCTCATGGACCTGCTCGGCTCGCCACAACGCGCCTACCCGTCGATCCACGTGACCGGCACGAACGGCAAGACGTCGACGGCGCGCGTGGTCGACGCGTTGCTGGGCGAGCTCGGCCTGCGCACCGGCCGCTACACCAGCCCCCACCTCGAGTCGGTGACGGAGCGGATCTGCATCGACGGGCAGCCGCTGTCGGGAGAGGCGTTCGCGCGGGCGTACGACGACGTCGCGCCGTACGCCGGCCTCGTCGACGCCCACGTGGGCGAGGCCGTGACCTACTTCGAGCTGCTGACCGCGATGGCGTTCGCCGCGTTCGCCGATGCCCCGGTCGACGTCGCGGTCCTCGAGGTCGGGATGGGTGGGGAGTGGGACGCGACGAACGTCGTGCACGCCCCCGTCGTGGTCGTCACGCCGATCGCGCTCGACCACCCCGAGCTCGGCGCCACCGTCGCGGACAAGGCGCGCGAGAAGGCCGGCCTTGTGCACGAGGGCGCGCTCGTCCTGCTCGCGCACCAGCCACTCGAGGCGGCGCAGGTGCTGCTGGGGCGCGCGGCGGACGTGCGCGCGACCGTGGCCCGGGAGGGGCTCGAGTTCGGCGTACGGACCCGCCGGGTCGCCGTCGGCGGCCAGCAGCTGTCGCTGCGGGGGCTGACCGGCGGGTACGACGACGTGTTCCTGCCGCTGCACGGGGCGCATCAGGCGCAGAACGCCGCGCTCGCCCTCGCCGCGGTCGAGGCGTTCGTCGGCGGCGGGCGGCAGGAGCTCGACGGCGAGGTCGTCCGGGCCGCCTTCGCCCGGGTGACGTCGCCCGGACGGCTCGAGGTGGTGCGCTCCAGCCCGACCGTGCTGCTCGACGCGGCGCACAACCCGGCCGGCGCGGGCGCCCTCGCGGCCGCGTTGTCCGAGGCGTTCGCGTTCACCCGCCTCGTCGGCGTCGTCGCGATGCTCGCGGACAAGGACGTCCGCGGGGTGCTCGAGGCCCTCGAGCCGGTGCTCGCCGAGGTCGTCATCACGCAGAGCGACTCGCCGCGGGCCCTGTCCGCGGACGCGCTCGCGGCGGTCGCCGTCGAGGTCTTTCGCGCGGACCGGGTCGAGGTCGCCCCACGGCTCGACGACGCGATCGAAGCGGCGGTGTCGCTGGCGGAGGAGGAAGGGCTCGGCGGGACGGGGGTCCTCGTCACCGGGTCCGTCGTCACCGTCGGCGCCGCCCGTCGGCTGCTGCACCGGGCGGCCCGGTGAGGGTCCTCGCGACGAGCGTGCTCGCCTTCCAGGCGCTCGTGCTGCTGCTCGCGATCCCGGTCTTCTCGGTCACCGGCCGGCTCGGCATCGGACCCGCCGCCGCGCTCGGCGGCGGGCTCGCGCTCGCCTGTGTCGCCGCGATCGTGCTGCTGCGCTCCCGCGCCGGCTACGTCCTGGGCTCCGTGGTGCAGGTCGCCGCGGTCGTCACCGCCCTGTGGGCCTGGCCGATGGCGGTGCTCGGACCGCTGTTCGGGCTGCTGTGGGTGGTCGCGCTGCGGGTCGGTCGCGGCCGGTAGGGTGCCCTCATGTCCGATCTCCAGCGCACCCTCGTCCTCGTCAAACCGGACGGCGTCCGGCGCGGGCTGGTCGGCGAGGTCGTCTCTCGGCTGGAGCGCAAGGGCCTCTCGCTCGTCGCGCTCGAGCTGCGCACGCTGGATCGGGGCGTCGCCGAGCGGCACTACGCCGAGCACACGGACAAGCCGTTCTTCGGCGAGCTCGTCGACTTCATCACCTCCGGGCCCCTCGTCGCCCTGGTCGTCGAGGGGACCCGCGCGGTCGACGCGGTCCGCGGGCTCATGGGGGTGACCGATCCGGTCAAGGCCGCGCCGGGTTCGGTGCGCGGCGACTACGCCGTGGACATCGGGCAGAACGTGGTGCACGGCAGCGACTCGCCGGAGTCGGCTGCGCGCGAGGTGGCGCTGTTCTTCCCTACCCTGGGATAACCCCACGTGGCCGTGGCCTGCCCCAGTGCCGTGGCCCGCCCAGCGGTCTCCCGGAAGGGCTTCCCCCCGCATGGCCAACAACCTGGCGTTTCTCGGTCGCGATATGGCGGTCGACCTCGGCACTGCGAACACCCTCGTGTACGTCCGCGGCCGCGGCATCGTGCTCAACGAACCCTCGGTCGTCGCGATCAACACGAGCACCGGGGGGGTCCTCGCGGTGGGCGCCGAGGCCAAACGCATGATCGGTCGCACCCCGAGCAACATCGTCGCGATCCGCCCGCTCAAGGACGGGGTCATCGCCGACTTCGACACGACCGAGCGGATGCTGCGCTACTTCATCCAGCAGGTCCACCGGCGCCGGCACTTCGCGAAGCCGCGTCTCGTGGTGTGCGTCCCGAGCGGCATCACGGCCGTGGAGCAGCGCGCGGTCAAGGACGCCGGCTACCAGGCCGGGGCGCGGGCCGTCTACATCATCGAGGAGCCGATGGCCGCGGCGATCGGTGCCGGGCTGCCCGTTCACGAGCCGACCGGCAACATGATCGTCGATATCGGTGGCGGCACCACGGAGGTCGCCGTCATCTCGCTCGGGGGCATCGTGACCAGCCAGTCGATCCGGGTCGGCGGCGACGAGCTCGACCAGGCGGTCATGACGTTCGTGAAGAAGGAGTACAGCGTGATGCTCGGCGAGCGCACCGCCGAGGAGATCAAGGTGGCGATTGGGTCGGCGTTCCCCCTCGCGAACGAGTCGCAGGCCGAGATCCGCGGCCGGGACCTGGTGTCCGGGCTGCCCAAGACGATCACGATGTCGTCCGAGGAGGTCCGCAAGGCGATCGAGGAGCCGGTGAACTCGATCGTGGACGCGGTCAAGGCGACCCTGGACCAGTGCTCGCCGGAGCTGGCCGGCGACCTCATGGACCGCGGCATCGTGATCACAGGTGGGGGCGCGCTGTTGCGTGGCCTCGACGAGCGGCTGCGGCACGAGAGCGGGATGCCGGTCCACCTCACCGACAACCCGCTGGACTCCGTCGCGCTGGGCTCCGGGAAGTGCGTCGAGGAGTTCGAGGCGCTGCACCAAGTGCTCGTCTCCGAGCCGCGGCGCTGAGCGCGACGGCCGGGACGGCACTCGCCGGACCCTCTCCCACGTTGCCACGGTCGTGAGAGACACGCGGCGTACTCGCCTGTTGCTCGCACTGCTGCTCACCGTGTCGGTGACGCTGATCACTCTCGATTCGCGCGGCGGCGGCGGCCCCGTCGCCGCCGTGCGCGGCGCGGCGACGGCGCTGTTCGGCCCCGCGGAGCGGCTCGCCGCCGTGATCGTCCATCCCGTCGCGGACGCGGTGCAGAACGCGCGCCACCTCGGCGACTACCGGCAGCGGATCAGCGCGCTCGAGCGGGAGAACGCGGCGCTGCAGGTGCAGCTGAGGACATCGGAGGCGGCGCGGCGCCGCGCGGCCGAGCTCGACCGGCTGCTGCGGGTCACCGCGCTGGGGCAGTACCACCTCGTGCCGGCCCGCGTCGTCGCGGTCGGTCGGGCGCTCGGGTTCGAGTGGACAGCGACGATCGACGCGGGCAGCCGCGATGGGGTCCGCCCGGAGATGACCCTCCTCAACGGCGACGGCCTGGTCGGCCGGATCAAGACGGTCGGCCCCACGTCCGCGACCGTGCTCCTGCTCCCGGACCGGATCGCGGCGGTCGCGGCGCGGCTCGAGGGCTCCGGTGAGCTGGGCGTGGTGTCGGGGCGGGGCCGCGACGCGCTCGAGTTCACGCTGCTCGACCCGCAGGCCGCGGTCCGGGTCAGTGAGCGGCTGGTGACCGCGGGGTCCCCGAACAACGTCCCCTTCGTCCCTGGGGTCCCGATCGGCACCGTCACCTCCGTCGAACCGACGCGCAGCGGTCTCACGCGGGTCGCCCAGCTGCGTCCGTTCGTCCGGTTCACCGCCCTCGACCTCGTCGGCGTGGTCGTCGCCGCGCCGCGCACCGGTCCCCGGCAGGCGCTCCTGCCCCCCGCCTCCGCCCGCGGCTGACCCGATGCCCACGCCCCGCGCGTTGCTCGCGTTCGTCGTCGTCGTGCCCGCCCTGCTCGTGCAGGTCACGGTGCTCAACCGGCTGCCGCTGCCCGGCGCTCCGCCGGACCTCGTGCTCGTTGTCGTCGTCGCCCTGGCGCTGGTCACGGACCGTTCCTTCGCGCTGCTCACCGCGTTCTGGGCCGGGCTGGCCGCCGACCTCGTGCCGCCCGCGACCCACACCGTGGGTCGGCTCGCTCTCGTCCTCGCCCTCGTCGGCTGGCTCGCCGCGCACTGGGGGGAGCAGGTCGCGGAGGACTCCGACCGGTCCGCGGTCGGCCCGGTCCTCGTCGTCGCGCTCGTCGCCGTCGTGGCGGGCCTGCTCGATGCCGCCGTAGGCGCGCTGCTCGGCGATCCCCGGATCACCTGGTCCGCGCTCGCGAGCTCGGTCCCGACCGCGGTTCTCTACGATGTGGTGCTGGCGCCGTTCGTGCTGCCCGGCGTCTGCGCGCTGGCCCGGCGGGTGGACCGCGAAGGAGTGTTCCGGTGAGCGAGCGCTCCCGACTGCGCCTCGTCGTGCTGCGCGTCCTGGTCGTCTCGCTGCTCGTCACCCTCTTCGGGCGGCTCTGGTACCTCCAGGTGATCGCCGGCGACACCTACGCCCGGGCGGCGCAGGACAACCAGCTCCGGGAGATCGTCGACCCGGCCACGCGCGGGCAGATCCTCGACGACGTGGGCCGGCCGCTGGTGCGCAACCGCACCGCGATGGTCGTCTCCGTCGACCGGATCGCGCTGCTGCGGCAACGGGACCGCGGGGCGGTCATGCTGGCCCGGCTGTCCCCGCTGCTCGGCATGCCGTTGCCCGAGCTCCGGCAGCGGGTCACGCTGTGCCCGCACGCGCCGCGGCCCCTGTGCTGGAACGGCTCGCCGTATCAGCCCATCCCCGTCACCGACCGCGCCGGCACCGCGGCCGCGCTGGCGATCCTCGAGCGTCGGGAGCAGTTCCCCGGGGTCACCGCCGAACTTACCGCGGTGCGCGACTTCCCGAAGCCGGCGGGCGCGAACGCGGCGCACCTGCTCGGGTACCTGTCGCCGGTCACGGACGCGGAGCTCGCCGCGCGAAAGGCGGGCAAGGGGCAGGTGCTGCTGCGCACCGACCTGGTCGGGCGGGCCGGACTCGAAGCGGAGTACGACGCCGCGCTGCGCGGGGTGCCCGGTGTGCGCCGCGTCGCCGTGGACTCCGTCGGAGCGGTCACCCGCGAACTCGGCGACCGGCCACCGGTACCGGGTGACCACCTGGTCACCAGTCTGGACGGGGGCGTGCAGCGCGTCGTCGAGGACGCCCTCGTCCACGCCGTCGAGCGGGCGCACTCGCTGGGCGACCGCGACGGGACACCGTTGCGCGGCACCGCCGCGGCCGGGGTCGTCCTCGACGTACGCACCGGGCGGGTGGTCGCGCTCGCCAGCTACCCCACCTACGACCCGGCGGTCTGGGTCGGGGGCATCTCGGTCAAGCACTACCGCGCGCTGACCGCGCAGGATGCGGGCATCCCGCTGCTGTCCCGCGCCGTGCAGGGCGAGTTCGCCCCCGCCTCCACGTTCAAGGTGATCTCGACGGCGGCGGCGGTGCAGGCCGGCTACCCGCTCGACGGCGTCTACGCCTGCCCGGGCAGCTACTCCGTCGGCTCCCGGCTGTTCCGCAACTTCGACAGCCAGCCGCTCGGCCCAGTGACGCTGCACACCGCGCTCGTCAAGTCGTGCGACACCGTCTTCTACCGGTTCGCCTACGAGATGTGGCTGCACGACGGCGGCACCAGCCCGGGGCCGGCGCCGGCGGACCCGATGGTGACGATGGCCAAGGCGTGGGGCCTGGGCCGCAAGACCGGGATCGACCTGCCGAGCGAGTCGAGCGGGCGGATCGCGGACCGCGCGTGGAAGAAGCGGTACTGGGCCGCGATGAAGAAGAGCGTCTGCGCCGACGCGACGCGCGAACCCCCCGGCTCCTACGCCCGGCAGGTGGCCGTGGAGTTCTGCTCCGACGGCTGGCGGTTCCGCGCGGGGGACGCCGCCAACTTCGCCATCGGGCAGGGGGACACCCTCGTCACCCCGCTCCAGCTCGCCACGGCGTACGCCGCGCTCGCGAACGGGGGAACCGTCTGGTCGCCCCGGATCGGCAAGGCCGTGCTCTCCCCGAACGGGCGCGTGGTCGAGCGGATCGAGCCGCGGGTCCGCGGCCGGCTCCCCGTGCCGCCGCCCGTGCTGGCCTACATCCGCGAGGCGCTCGCCGGCGTGCCCGTCAGTGGAACCGCGGCGGGGGCCTTCGCCGGGTTCCCGCTCGACCGCCTTCCCGTTGCGGGCAAGACCGGCACGGGGCAGGTGCTGGGCAAGCAGGACACGTCGTGGTTCGTGTCGTTCGCGCCGGCCAACGCCCCGCAGTTCGCCGTCGTCGTGATGGTCGCCGAGGGTGGGCAGGGCGCGCGGGTGGCCGCGCCCGCGGTCCGCGAGATCTACGAGGGCATGTACGGGCTCGCCGGCCGCCCCGCCGCGCTGCCCGGCGGGCAGCCTCCCACCGGGCTGCCGGTCGTGCGCAACAACGTCGTGGTGCCCGCGTCCTCCCCGCCGACGTCCGCCGGCGACGGGAGGCGGTCCGGGTGACCGAGTGGCCCCGGGCGCTGGTCGCCCCCCGCGCCGCGCGTCGAGGACCCGTCAGCCGCGTCCTCGCGCGGGCCTCCGCCCTGCGACACCTCGACTGGGTGCTGCTCGGCGCCGTGCTGGCGCTCGCCGGCGTGGGGTCGGTGCTCGTGTGGTCCGCGACGCGCGAGGAGCTCGAGCGGGCCGGCGACGACCCGACCGCGCTGTTCAAGCGCCAGCTGCTCAACCTCGCGATCGGCATGCTGCTCGGCAGCGTCGCCGCGCTCGTCGACCACCGGCAGCTGCGGATCTACGCGCCGCTCGTCTACGTCGCGTCCTGCCTGGGTCTCGTCGCCGTCCTCACCCCGCTCGGTGCCACGATCAACGGCTCGCACTCGTGGATCGTGCTCGGCGGCGGGTTCCAGGTGCAGCCCTCGGAGTTCGCGAAGGTCGCGCTCGTGGTCGGCATGGCCCTCCTGCTCGGCAAGCAGCGGCAGCGGGACGCGTCGCCCGGTCACGTCGACGTGCTCGCCGTCCTCGCCCTCGCCGCGCTGCCGATGGCGCTGATCGTGCTGCAGCCCGACCTCGGCACCGCCATGGTCTTCGTGTTCACCATCTTCGGGACGCTCGCGATCAGCGGGGCCCCGAGCCGGTGGCTGGTCGGGCTCGTGCTCGCCGGCGTCGTCGCCGCGGGAGCGGTCTGGCACCTCGGGCTGCTCGAGGACTACCAGGTGAAGCGGTTCACCGCGTTCGCCAACCCGGCCGCCGACATCCGGGGCGCGGGGTACAACAGCACGCAGGCCCGGATCGCCGTCGGGTCCGGCGGCGTGGTCGGGAAGGGACTGTTCCAGGGCAGCCAGACGAACGGCGATTTCGTGCCGGCGCAGCAGACCGACTTCATCTTCACGGTCGCGGGCGAGGAGCTCGGCTTCGTCGGTGCCGGGTCGATCCTGCTGCTGCTCGGCGTCGTCCTGCTCCGCGGGTTGCGGATCGCCACCCGCGCCGACGACCTCTTTGGCGCGCTCGTCGCCAGCGCGGTGGTGTGCTGGTTGGCGTTCCAGACGTTCCAGAACATCGGGATGACCCTGGGCATCATGCCGGTCACCGGCCTGCCGCTGCCGTTCGTGTCGTACGGCGGGTCCTCGATGTTCGCCAACCTCGTCGCCGTCGGGCTGCTGCAGAACGTGCACCTGCGTTCGATGCGCGCCTAGCGTCAGCGGCGTGCCGGTCGCGGTCCCGTCGTTTCGGGCACCCCCGGCGCGTCGCCGAAACCGCGGGACCGCGCCGCTCGAAACCACGGTCGTCGGATCCCCGCCTTACCGTGGTCCCGGCCGCCGACGTTGCCGACAGGAGGACCGGCTGATGCCGATCGAGAGCGTCTTCGAGCGTCTGGAGCCCCTGCTCCCGCTGGTGCGCACGCCGATCCAGTACGTCGGGGGCGAGCTCAACAGCACCGTCAAGGACTGGGACGGCGCCCCCGAGCACGAGGTGGTGCGGTGGTGCCTGATGTACCCCGACGCCTACGAGGTGGGGCTGCCCAACCAGGGCCTGCAGATCCTCTACGAGATCCTCAACGAGCTGCCCGGGGTGCTCGCCGAGCGGACCTACGCCGTCTGGCCCGACCTCGAGGCGCTCATGCGCGAGCACGGGATCCCGCAGTTCACCGTCGACGCCCACCGGCCGGTCGGCGCGTTCGACCTGCTCGGCGTGTCGTTCGCCACCGAGCTCGGCTACACCAATCTGCTCACCGCCCTCGACCTGGCCGGCATCCCGCTCGCCGCGGCCGACCGCACCGACCACCATCCCCTGGTCCTCGCCGGCGGGCACGCGGCGTTCAACCCCGAGCCCATCGCCGAGTTCCTCGACGCCGCCGTGCTCGGCGACGGTGAACAGGTCGTGCAGGTGATCACCGAGGTGGTGCGGGCGTGGAAGCGCGCGGGCCGCCCCGGCGGTCGAGACGAGCTGCTGGCCCGCCTCGCCGCACAGGCCGGGGTCTACGTGCCTCGGTTCTACGACGTGTCGTACCTCGCGGACGGCCGGATCGGGCGGGTGACCCCGAACCGGCGGGGGGTGCCGTGGCGGGTGGCGAAGCACACCGTGATGGACCTCGACGAGTGGCCCTACCCGAGGGCGCCGCTGGTCCCGCTCGCGGAGACCGTGCACGAGCGGATGAGCGTGGAGATCTTCCGTGGCTGCACCCGCGGCTGTCGGTTCTGCCAGGCCGGAATGATCACGCGACCGGTGCGCGAACGCTCGTCGGGCGCGATCGGTGACATGGTGCGCACCGGCCTGGGCAACACCGGGTTCGCGGAGGTAGGGCTGCTCTCGCTGTCCAGCGCGGACCACAGCGAGATCGCCGACATCACCACCGGTCTCGCCGACCGGTACGCCGGCACCGAGACCTCGCTGTCCCTGCCGTCCACCCGGGTCGACGCGTTCAACGTGACGCTCGCCAACGAGCTGTCCCGCAACGGCCGCCGCTCCGGGCTCACGTTCGCGCCCGAAGGCGGGTCGGAGCGCATCCGCCGGGTGATCAACAAGATGGTCACCGAGGACGACCTCATCCGCACCGTGACGACGGCGTACGCCGCCGGCTGGCGGCAGGTGAAGCTCTACTTCATGTGCGGCCTGCCCACCGAGACCGACGACGACGTGCTGCAGATCGCCGCGCTCGCCAGGCGGGTCATCGAAGCGGGCCGGGCGGTGACGCGCGGCAACGACATCCGCTGCACCGTCTCGATCGGCGGGTTCGTCCCCAAGCCGCACACCCCGTTCCAGTGGGCGGCGCAGCTGGACGTCGAGACGACGGACCGGCGGCTCGGCAAGCTGCGCGACGCGATCCGGGCCGACCGCCGCTACGGGCGGTCGATCGGGCTGCGCTACCGCGACGGCAGGCCGAGCATCGTCGAGGGCCTGTTGTCCCGCGGCGACCGGCGCGTCGCCGCCGTCATCCGGCGGGTGTGGGAGCTCGGGGGTCGGTTCGACGGGTGGAGCGAGCACTTCTCGTACGAGCGGTGGACGCGGGCCGCCGCCGAGGTGTTCGACGGGACGGCGCTCGACGTGGACTGGTACACCACCCGCGAGCGGGACCCGGCGGAGGTCTTGCCGTGGGACCACCTCGACGCGGGGCTGGACCGCGAGTGGCTGCACGAGGACTGGCAGGCCGCGATCGCCGGGGAGGAGGTCGACGACTGCCGCTGGACCCCCTGCTACGACTGCGGTGTCTGCCCGGGGCTGGGGAAGCAGATCCAGCTCGCGGGGCGGACCTGACCGTGGCGCGTTCCCCCGGCGGGCCGCCGCCCACCCCCGTCGTGCAGCGGCTGCGGGTGCGCTACGCGCGTCGCGGCCGGATGCGATTCACCAGCCACCGGGACTTCGCCCGCGCCCTCGAGCGCGCGCTGCGCCGGGCGGCGGTGCCGGTCGGCTTCTCCGCCGGGTTCAGCCCCCACCCGAAGGTGTCCTACCTCGGTGCGGTGCCGACGGGGGCGGCCAGCGAGGCGGAGTACCTCGAGATCGGTCTCGCCGCCCGCCGGGCCCCCGGCACCGTGGGCGAGGCACTCGACGCGGCGCTGCCTCCCGGGCTGGACATCGTCGAGGTCGTGCAGGCGCGCATCGGCGCGGGCTCCCTCGCCGAGCGCATCGACACGTCCGAGTGGGTGCTGCGGCTGCCGGGCGTGGACGACGCGGAGCTCGGGCACGCGGTCGGCGCGTTCCTCCACGCCGGGGAGGTGACCGTCGAGCGGGTCACCAGGGAGGGGCGGCGCCGGCTCGACGCGCGGGCGTGCGTCGTGCGGCTGGAGTGTGTCGAACCGGACACCGACCACGGTTGTGCGATACTGAGAGCGGTCGTCCGGCACGGCTCGCCGGCTGTGCGACCCGACGACGTCCTGGCCGGGCTACGCGTCGTGGCCGGCCTCGTGCCGCCGTCGCCACCGCTGGCGACGCGCCTGGCGCAGGGGCTGCTCGACCCGTCGACCGGTCGGCTCGCCGATCCGCTGGCTCCAGACCGGGAGCACGCAGCGGTCGACGAGGTCGTCGGCGCGTAGCGAGCCCCACCGCTGCGCGCGCCCCGCCGACTTCCCCGGCGCGGCCCGGCTCCTAGCGGCGCCCCGCCTCGCCGGACTACCGCTCCCGCGCGGCGCAGCCCGTCCACCCGCGCCCGGGAGCCGAACGGGAGCACGCCCGCATGCTCGACCACGAGCCCGAGAACCCGACAGCGGGTCACACCGAACCCGA
>DATGDX010000241.1:0-4939 GCA_035310665.1 Mycobacteriales bacterium
GACCTGCAGCAGCACCGTGAGCCAGAAGCCGGCGCCGAGGTTGACGCCCACCGCGGTGCCCACCGCCGCCCCCACGACGCCGATCGCGATGGTCAGCAGGCAGCCGATCGGCTGGCGGCCGGGCGCGATCGCACGCCCGAGCGCGCCGATGACGACGCCGGTGACGAGAGCGCTCAGCAGACCGTTCAGCTCCACCTCGGACTCGCGTCCCCTCGTCAGACCCTCGTCCAGACCCGCGTCAGACCCGGGCCAGTAGCGTCACCGGGAACCGGGCCAGCAGGTCCGCGACCCGCACCACCCCGCCGTCGACGGCCCCACCGGTCAGCGCGTCGTGCCACGGCCCCGGCGGCAGCGACAGCGTGGTGCCCCGCCAACCGCCCGCGCGGTCCAGCCCGACGACGAGCCGGGGCGCGACGGTGACGATCGACCCCGAACGCGCGAACGCGACCGCGTGCGCCGCCGCCGGACCGTGCGCCGGCAACGGGTCGTACGACGCCTGCGGGCCGACGAACCACCCCGGGTGGTCGCGCCGCAGCCGCAGAGCGCGGGAAGCGACCAGGAGCTTCGCGCCGTCGAAGTCGGTGTCGGTGTCGGGCAGCCACCCGTCGTCGAGCCGCGCCAGCAGCGCTCGACGTCGCGGGTAGTCGACCGGGCGGCGGTTGTCGGGGTCGACGAGTGCGAGCGTCTCGAGCTCCGCGCCCTGGTAGACGTCCGGGACGCCCGGCATCGTCAGCTGCACGAGCTTCTGGGCGAGCGCAGTCACCCGGCCGGGGCGGCACACCCGGGACACCAACGCCTCGACGCTCCGCAGCAGCGGGCCGTCGGCGTACACCCGCTCCACCCACGTGCGCAGCGCGTCGTCGTAGCCGGGATCCGGGTCGACCCACGAGGTGTGCCGCTTCGCCTCGCGCGTCGCCTTCTCCAGGTAGCGCAGCGCCCGATCGGCCGACAGCGGCCAGGCGCCGACGAGCGTCTGCCAGAACAGGTACTCGGTGTTGGCGTCGGGCCAGCCCTCGCGCGAGCGGTGGTGCGCCGAGGCGGCCTGCCAGGAGGTGACCGCCTCGCCCCACTCCCGCGGCAGCTCGGAGAGCATGACGAGCCGGGCGCGGACGTCCTCCGCGCGTTTCGTGTCGTGCGTGGACAGCGTGGTCATCGCCGCCGGCCACTCGCGCTGCGCCGCGGTGCAGGCGTCCGCAAACTCGTCGGGGGACACCCCGAACCGGCCCGGGTCGCCGCCCACCTCGTTCAGCGCCACGAGTCGGAAGTACCGGTAGAAGGCGGTGTCCTCGAGACCCTTCGCCATCACCGGGCCGGTGGTCTGCTGGAACCGGACGACGAACTCGTCCTTGGCCTCGCTGCGCCCGAGCCGCCCCAGCGCCAGGTCGCGGACCAGGTCGACCTCCGCCGCGCGCCCGGGGAGCCGGGTCCGGGCGCCGGCTGCCGCCGCCTCGAGCTCGTGCACCGCGGCCGGCGGCGCCGGCGCGCCGACGGTGACGTAGGCGCGGTAGACGCGGACGTGGACGAGCAGCTCGCGCAGCGCCTCCTCGAGCGCCCGCGTGGTGTGGTCGCGCAGCGCGAGCTCCGCGGCGCAGATGCGCGTGAGGAGGCGCACGAGCCGGTTGACCTCGGCGGCCAGGACGTCGCGGACCACCACCCGCTTGGCATCCTCGGCGACGGCGGGGAAGTCCCCGGTGGACGCCGTGAGCCCGGAGTACAGCGCGGTCAGCGGCCCCTCGCCCGCCGGGTCCACGAACAGCGCCGCCAGCCGGTGCATCGCGTCGTACCCCGTCGTGCCGGCGCACGCCCAGTCGGCGGGCAGCCGCTCGCCGGGTTCGAGGATCTTCTCGGCAACCGTCCAGCAGCCCCCGGTCGACGCGGCGAGCCGGCGCAGGTATCCCGCCGGGTCGGCCAGCCCGTCCGGATGGTCGATCCGCAGCCCCGTGACGTCGCCCGCGTCGATGAGCTGGAGGATGCGCCGGTGCGTCGCGTCGAACACCTGCGGGTCCTCGACGCGCAGCGCGGCGAGCGGGCTGATGTCGAAGAAGCGCCGGTGGTTGAGCTCCTCGGCGGCGACCCGCCAGAACGCCAGCCGGTAGTGCTGGGTGTCGACGAGCTCCGGCAGCGGCAGCGACGCGGTGCCGGCGGCGAGCGGGAACACGTGGTCGTAGTAGCGCAGCACCGCCGCGCCATCCGTGGTGTCGACGCGCAGCTCGCCGCGGGCGAGCACCTCGCCGATCGGCGCGCCGAGCACCGGCATCAGCACCTTGCCGGGCTGCGCCGGCGCGTCCCAGTCGACGTCGAACCACGCCGCGAACGGCGACTCCCGCCCGCGGGCGAGCACGTCCCACCACGCGGCGTTCCCCGACTCCGGGACGGGGACGGCCATGTGGTTGGGCACGACGTCCACGACCGCGGACATGCCCGCCTCGCGCAGCCGCGTGGTCAGGACCGCGAACCCGGCGTCGGCGCCGAGCTCCTCGGACAGCCGCGAGTGGTCGACTACGTCGTACCCGTGGGTCGAGCCCGGCGCGGCCTGCAGCACCGGCGAGCAGTAGAGGTGGGTGACCCCCAGCGCGGCGAGGTAGTCGACGACCTCGGCGGCGTCGGTGAACGTGAACTCGGGGGACAGCTGGACCCGATACGTTGACGCGGGCGGGGCAGCAGCGGCCGAGGCCTCAGATGACACGGCGCAGCACCTGCAGCGAGCGGGCCTCGACGAGCACCTCCGTGCCCGCCTTGGCGGTCGGCGCCTCGTCCAGCATCGGAACCGCGGTGTCGAGGACGCGTTCCCAGCGCTCGCCGTATTCGGGGCCGGGCAACACGAACGGGACGTCGAGGTGGTCGGCGTTGAACAGCAGCAGGAAGGAGTCGTCGACGACCCGCTGGCCCCGGGCGTCGACGTCGGTCATGCCCTCGCCGTTGAGGAACACCGCCAGCGACTTCGTGGACGTCGCGTTCCAGTCGTGGCCGGACATCTCCTCGCCGGACGGGGAGAACCACGCGATGTCGTGCAGCTCGTCGGTCCGACGGACCGGGCGCCCCTGGAAGAACCGGCGGCGGCGGAACACCGGGTGGTCGTGGCGCAGCCGCACGACTGCCTGGGTGAACTCGAGCATGACCCAGCTGTCGCGCTTGCCCTTCCAGTTGACCCAGGAGATCTCGTTGTCCTGGCAGTAGCCGTTGTTGTTGCCGCGCTGCGAGCGGCCGATCTCGTCGCCGTACAGCAGCATCGGCACGCCCTGCGACAGCAGCAGCGTGGCGATGAAGTTGCGCTTCTGTTTCTCCCGCACCGCGACGATCTCGAGGTCGTCGGTCTCGCCCTCGGCCCCGCAGTTCCAGGAGCGGTTGTGGCTCTCGCCGTCGCGGTTGCCCTCGCCGTTGGCCTCGTTGTGCTTCTCGTTGTACGAGACGAGGTCGTGCAGCGTGAACCCGTCGTGCGCCGTGACGAAGTTGATGGACGCGAACGGCCGGCGCCCGCTGAACTCGTAGAGGTCCGACGACCCGGTGATCCGGTAGGCGAACTCCCCGAGGCTGCCCGGCTCCCCGCGCCAGAAGTCGCGGACCGCGTCGCGGAACTTGCCGTTCCATTCCGTCCACAGCGGCGGGAAGTTGCCCACCTGGTACCCGCCCTCGCCGACGTCCCACGGTTCGGCGATGAGCTTCACCTGCGACACCACGGGGTCCTGCTGCACCAGCTCGAAGAACGTGCTCAGCCGGTCGACGTCGTAGAACTCGCGGGCCAGCGTGGCGGCCAAGTCGAACCGGAAGCCGTCGACGTGCATGTCGAGGACCCAGTAGCGCAGCGAGTCCATGATGAGCTGCAGCACGTGCGGATGGCGGACGTGCAGCGAGTTTCCGGTCCCGGTGTAGTCCATGTAGTAGCGCTTGTCGTCCTCCACCAGCCGGTAGTACGCGCGGTTGTCCACGCCGCGGAAGCAGAGCGTGGGCCCCATGTGGTTGCCCTCGGCGGTGTGGTTGTAGACGACGTCGAGGATCACCTCGATGCCGTGCCGGTGCAGCTCGCGGACCATCGCCTTGAGCTCCTGCACCTGCTGGCCGTTCTCGCCGGTCGACGAGTACTGGCCGTGCGGGGCGAAGAAGCCGATGGTGTTGTAACCCCAGTAGTTGGTGAGGCCCCGCTGCACGAGGTGGTGGTCGTGGATGAATTGGTGCACCGGCATCAGCTCGACCGCGGTGATCCCGAGGCGCCGGAAGTGCTCGATCATCACGGGGTGGGCGATGGCCGCGTAGGTCCCGCGGATCTCGGGGGGGATGTCCAGGTGGTGGAAGGTGAGGCCCTTGACGTGCGCCTCGTAGATGACGGTCTGGTTGTACGGCGTGCGCGGGTGGCGGTCGTTCTGCCAGTCGAAGAACGGGTTGATGACGACCGACTTCGGCATGTGCGCGGCGGAGTCGGAGTCGTTGCGGTCGTCGGGGTAGGCGAACCGGTAGCCGAACACCGACTCGTCCCAGTCGATGTCGCCCTCGATCGCCTTCGCGTAGGGGTCGAGCAGCAGCTTGTTGGGATTGCACCGGTGGCCGTGGGCTGGGTCGTAGGGACCGTGCACGCGGTAGCCGAACCGCTGGCCTGGCCCGATGTTCGGCAGGTAGCCGTGCCACACGAACGCGTCCACCTCGGGCAGCGTGACCCGAGTCTCCTCGCCGTCGGCGTCGAACAGGCACAGCTCCACCCTGTGCGCGTGCTCCGAGAAGAGGGCAAAGTTGGTGCCGGTGCCGTCGTACGACGCACCGAGGGGGTAGGGCGTTCCCGGCCAAACGTGCATGCGGCGGACCCTAACCGCTGGTTCTCGGGGTGGCGAAACGAAGCAGCGCGCCGAGGCCCTCGCGCGGGGACGCGTCGACGTCGCCGGGCACGAGTCGCACCGCCGCGTCGGTGCCGAGCGCCGCGCGCAGCAGCACGTCCGGAAGCGGCGCCTGC
>DATGDX010000242.1:0-3271 GCA_035310665.1 Mycobacteriales bacterium
GGCAGCACCGTCTCGCCGGTCAGGTGGCGGTCGACGGCGGCCGCGCAGGCGCGGCCCTCCGCGATCGCCCACACGATCAGCGACTGGCCCCGCCCCATGTCCCCCGCGACGAACACGCCGGGCACGGTGGTCTGCCAGTCACGGTCGCGCGCGACGTTGCCGCGGCCGTCGAGCTCGACCCCGAGCTGATCGAGCAGCGGGGTGCGCTCCGGCCCGGTGAAACCCATCGCGAGGAGGACGAGGTCGGCGGGCAGCTCGAACGAGGACCCGTCGACCTCCGCGAACCGGCCGTCGACGGGGCGCACCTCCACCTGCTCGAGCGCCCGCACCTGCCCGGCACCGTCGTCGACGAAGCGCCTGGTCGACACCGAGTAGAGCCGCTCGCCGCCCTCCTCGTGCGCGCTGGAGGTGCGGAACACTACAGGCCAGGTGGGCCACGGGTTCGCCGTGGTGCGCTCGGCCGGGGGACGCGGCAGGATCTCCAGTTGGGTGACGGACCGGGCGCCCTGCCGGTGCGCGGTGCCGAGGCAGTCGGCCCCGGTGTCGCCGCCGCCGATGATGACGACCCGCCTGCCCGCGGCGCTGATCGGGGTGTCCGGCAGGTCGCCCTGCGACACGCGGTTGGCGAGCGGGAGGTACTCCATCGCTTGGTGCACGCCGGCGAGCTCCCGGCCGAGGACCGGCAGGTCGCGCCACTGCGTGGCACCGCCCGCCAGCACGACGGCGTCGAAGCGGTGCCGCAGGTCCTGGCCGGTCACGTCCTCGCCCACGCTCACCTGGGTGCGAAAGCGCGTCCCCTCGGCCCTCATCTGGACGAGGCGGCGCTCCAGGACGCGCTTTTCCATCTTGAACTCGGGGATGCCGTAGCGGAGCAGCCCGCCGATGCGGTCGTCGCGCTCGTAGACGACGACGGTGTGCCCGGCCCGCGTGAGCTGCTGGGCGACGGCGAGTCCGGCCGGCCCGGACCCGACGACCGCGACGGTCTTGCCGGTGAGCCGCTGCGGTGGCTGCGGCCGCACCCAGCCCTCCGCCCAGGCCCGGTCGATGATCTCGACTTCGACCTGCTTGATGGTGACAGGGTCGGCGTTGATGCCGAGCACGCAGGCCGCCTCGCACGGCGCGGGGCACAGCCGCCCGGTGAACTCGGGGAAGTTGTTTGTGGCGTGCAGCCGCTCGATCGCCTCTCGCCAGTCACGGCGGTAGACGAGGTCGTTCCACTCGGGAATGAGGTTCCCGAGCGGGCAGCCCTGGTGGCAGAACGGGATGCCGCAGTCCATGCACCGGGCCGCCTGCGTCTCGAGGCGATCGGGTGGGAAGTCCTCGTAGACCTCGCGCCAGTCGTGGATGCGGACGTCGACGGGCCGCCGGGGCGGCAGCTCCCGCGGATAGAGCAGGAAGCCCTTCGGGTCAGCCATGCGCCGCCGCCATGATCGTCGAATCCATGTCGAGTCCGTCCCGTTGCGCTCGCGCCATCGCGTCGAGCACCCGCTTGTAGTCCCGAGGCATGACCTTGCCGAACCGCTCCACGCTGGCGTCCCAGTCCCGCAGCAGGCGCTCCGCGACCGCCGACTCCGTCTCGGCGAGGTGCCGCGTCACCGCGTGGTGCAGGAACTCCCGGTCGTCGTCGGTGAGCGGGTCGAGGTCGACCATCTCCCGGTTCACCCGTTGCGGCTGCAGGTCGAGCAGGTACGCCGTCCCGCCGGACATCCCGGCGGCGAAGTTGCGGCCGGTCGGGCCGAGGACCACGACGCGGCCCCCGGTCATGTACTCGCAGCCGTGGTCGCCCACGCCCTCCACGACCGCGGTCGCGCCCGAGTTGCGCACGCAGAAGCGCTCCCCCACGACCCCGCGCAGGAACAGCTCGCCGCCGGTCGCGCCGTACGCGATCACGTTGCCGGCCACGATGTTCTCCTCGGCGCGGAACCGGGCGGGCGCCCGGCGCGGCGGGCGGACGATGATCCGCCCGCCGGACAGCCCCTTGCCGAGGTAGTCGTTGCCGTCACCCTCCAGCCGCAGCGTGACGCCGCGGGGCAGGAAGGCGCCGAACGACTGCCCCGCCGAGCCGGTGAACGTCACGACGATCGTGTCGTCGGGCAGCCCGCCGCCGCCGAACCGCCGCGTCACCTCCGCGCCGAGCATGGTGCCGACCGTGCGGTTGACGTTGCGGATGGGCAGCTCCAGGGACACCGGCGTGCCGGCGCCGAGCGCCCCCTCGGCCAATGAGATGAGCGTGTTGTCGAGCGCCTTGTCCAGACCGTGGTCCTGCTTGACCGTCTGCCGCCGCGACGTGCCGTCGGGCAGTTCGGGCACGTGCAGGATCGGGGTCAGGTCGAGACCGCTGGCCTTCCAGTGCGCCACCGCCCGCTCGACGTCGATCAGCTCGGCGTGCCCGATCGCCTCGTCCAGCGTCCGGAAGCCGAGGGCGGCGAGGTGCTCGCGCACCTCCTCCGCGATGAACTCGAAGAAGTTCACGACGAACTCGGGGTCGCCGGTGAACCGCCGCCGCAGCTCGGGGTTCTGCGTCGCGATCCCGACCGGGCAGGTGTCGAGGTGGCAGACGCGCATCATCACGCAGCCGCTCACCACCAACGGGGCGGTCGCGAACCCGAACTCCTCCGCGCCGAGCAGCGCGGCGATGACGACGTCGCGGCCGGTCTTGAGCTGCCCGTCCACCTGCACCACGATCCGGTCGCGCAGCCCGTTGAGCAGCAGCGTCTGCTGCGTCTCGGCCAGGCCTAGCTCCCACGGGGCCCCGGCGTGCTTGAGCGAGGTGAGGGGAGACGCCCCGGTGCCGCCGTCGTGCCCGGAGATCAGCACGGCGTCCGCGTGGGCCTTGCTGACGCCCGCCGCGACGGTGCCGACGCCGACCTCGGCGACGAGCTTGACATGGATCCGGGCGCTCGTGTTGGCGTTCTTCATGTCGTGGATGAGCTGGGCCAGGTCCTCGATCGAGTAGATGTCGTGGTGCGGCGGCGGGGAGATCAGGCCGACCCCGGGTGTGGAGTGCCGCGTCTTCGCGATCCACGGGTAGACCTTGTTCCCGGGCAGCTGGCCGCCCTCGCCGGGCTTCGCGCCCTGCGCCATCTTGATCTGGATGTCGTCGGAGTGGACGAGGTACTCGCTGGTGACGCCGAACCGTCCGGAGGCGACCTGCTTGATCGCACTGCGCCGCGCCGGGTCGTGCAGCCGGTCGGGGTCCTCCCCGCCCTCGCCCGTGTTGGACTTGCCGCCGAGCCGGTTCATCGCGATCGCCAGGGTCTCGTGCGCCTCG
>DATGDX010000243.1:0-2516 GCA_035310665.1 Mycobacteriales bacterium
GCGCCGCCGGGCGCGTCGGCCAACCAGCGCAACCCCGCGGCCTCCGCGGCGAAGAACCCGGACGGCGCCGCGGTGAGCGTCTTGGCGAACACGGTGCGGCCGTCGGCGAGCACCAGGCAGTACGCCGCGCAGATGTCCCCGCCGCCCACCGGGTGGACCTGGTGCACGGGCACGCCGAGCAGGGCCGCGACCCGGGCGGCGACCCGGGCGGCGGGTGTCACGGCGCCACCTCGCGGCGAACCTCGACCAGCAGGCCCCGACACGCGCGCTCCAAGAGGTCGAGCACCCTTCCGAAGCCGTCGGGCCCGCCGTAGTGCGGGTCGGGCACGTCGAGGTCGCCGCGCCGCACGGCCTCCGCGTCGTACGACCGCAGCAGCCGCACCTTCTCCGTCGCGAGCGGCGACGGCGCGAGGCGGCGCAGCGTCGCCAGGTTCGCGGAGTCGAGCGCGAGCACCAGGTCGTGCTGGTCGAACCAGTCATGCGCGAACTGGCGTGCCCGGTGCGCCGACGCGTCGTACCCCCGCGCGTGCAGCGCCCGCATCGCCCGCCGGTCGACGCCCTCGCCCACGTGCCACTCGCCGGTGCCCGCGCTGGACACCGCGACCCGGTCCGCGAGCCCGGCATCCTCGAGCAGGGAACGGAACACGACCTCCGCCATCGGGGACCGGCAGATGTTGCCGAGGCAGACGAACACGATCCGGTAGCCGGGCACCGCCCCATTGTGGGCGGTCGCCGGCGGCCACCCGTGCCCGCATCACGACTCCCGCGTCACAGCCGGCGGCCCAGCAGCGGCGTCAACGACCCGTCCCGGCCGACCCCGCGCAGCACGACGTCGGCCCGCGACCCGACCAGCGTCAGCTCCGCCAGCTGGTTGCCGAACACGGGACCGTCCGCGACCCGCCAGCGCACCGGGAACGGCGGCAGCGCCGCCAGCCACCTCAGCAGCGACCCGCTGGCGAGCGCGAGGCGGGTCGTGCCGAACCGGTTGAGCAGCTTCGACGGCAGCGGCAGGTGGTTGCGCAGCGGGGAGGAGACCACCTGCCAGATCCGGCTGCGCTGCGCGTCCAACGAGAAGTCCAACGAGGAGTCCAACGAGGCGGCGGCGAGGTAGCCGTAGTGCACGTCGCCGGACAGCCACAGCACGGTCGCCGGCGCGCGCCCGCGCTCCCCCGTGGCGACGCGGGCGGTCAGCGCGGCGAGCCGGCGGAACGACGCGCCGAACGCGGGCCAGTGCTCGAGCCCGAGCAGCTGGCGCAGCAGCCGCCCGAGCAGCGCGAACGCGCTCCCCCACCGCCCGGCGCACAGCGCCTCCGCCCACGCCTCGCCGTGCGCGATCGCGGGGAGCAGCAGCACGGGCAGCGACGACACGACGAGCAGGTGGTCGACGTCCCCAGTCAGCTGTCGGTCCAGCCACGCCCAGTCCCGCTCGGCGAGCATCGACCGGTCGCGCTCGTCCAGGCGCCGCCCGCCCCGGACGTCGAGCGTGACGAGCCGCGCGTGCGGGAGCTCCCGCGCGTGACACCAGGACGCGTCGCGGACACGGGCCGCCAGCTCGCCCCCGCGGATGTCGGCGAGCCACTCCCCGAGCGCGGCCGGGTCCAGGTTGCCGAGGTGCTGGTAGACGGCGTACGCCGTGAGGGCACCGGTGAGCTGCTCGCGCCACGAGCGGCGCCGGTGCAGCCGCTGCACCCAGTCGGCGGAGCAGTTCCAGCTGGGCAGCACCTCGTGGTCGTCGAGGACCGTCGCGCTCGGCACCGTCGACAGCAGCCAGCGCACGTCGGGGTCGCTCCACGCGTGCCGGTAGATCCGCGCGTAGCCCGCGTAGTCCCGCGCCGCCGGCACCCCCGGCGGCGGCTTGTCCGCGTAGATCTGGTCGCCGACGAGCACCAGCAGGTCGGGGGCCGCGGCGCCGCCGGCGACCTCGCGGGCGAGCGCGCGCAGCGCGTCCGGGCCGAGCCGGCGCGGGTCAGGCCCGAGCCGGCGGCACGAGGCGACGACGACGCGCAGCGGCCGCGCCGGGTCGAGCGTGCGGACCACCGGCGTCGGCAGCGGGCAGTCCGGCTCGGGCCACACGCGGCGGCCGTCGAGACGCACGTCGTACGCCGTCGTGCCCCCCGGCGCCAAGCCGTCGACGGTGACCAGCGCGTAGTGGTGGCCCTCCACCTCGACCGTCTGCGCGCTGCGCCCGAGCACCTCGACCGTCGCCGCCCCGTCGGTCTCCACCCAGACCGTCGCCCGGGCGTCGTCGACGTAGCGCAGCATCGGACCGAGCAGCAGACGCGGCATGGCGGAACTCTGCCAGCCCCGGAGGGCGATGGGGGTGATCAGAAATCGGCCGGGCGGGGCGGCGTCGTTGCAGCGGGACCCGCACCCGCACCGCCCGGGCGGTTCGTCAGGGTTCGGACGGAGTGGGCGAGGTCACGGCAAACTCCTTCCCGCTGCAACGACTCGTGCCACTGCACCTCACCCGTGTCGCCCGGTCAATAGGGCGCTCCCTGGCTCGACCGCCACTGTCG
>DATGDX010000244.1:0-18201 GCA_035310665.1 Mycobacteriales bacterium
GTCGTCGCTCATCGGCAGCAGCCGCACCCCGGGGCGCCACCGGGCGCACAGCGCCTCGGTGACCGCGGACAGCGGGTAGCCGGCGCCGAGCATCCGCGTGCGCACCAGGTGCGTCGCGAGGTCCCGGTCGCCCAGCGCGAACCACATGGGTTCGACGCCGTACGCCGCGAGCTCCCCCCGCACGACGAACGTCTCGTCGGCCCGCCCCCAGCCGCGGTCCTCCGCGACGCCGCCCCCCAGCGTGTACATCAGCGTGTCGAGGTCCGGGCACACGCGCAGCCCGAACAAGGTGATGTCATCCGCGGTGTTGCCCACCACGGTGACCTCGGCGCCCGGCTCGGCGCGCAGCAGGCCGCGGAGGAACCGGGCGCCGCCGAATCCCCCGGCGAGGACGACGATGCGCATGACCCGGGAGTCTCGCAGGGCCGCCCTTGACCAGCCCTCGGCCGGCCCTCCGGCCGGCCCTCCGGCCGGCCCTCCGCCACCCGTGGTGATCGCCGTGTGGGGGTGGCCGCCTCCGCCCGCACCCCGCCGCGCACGACGATCTTCACGACACTCGAGCCACCCTCGTGATCACCGCCGACGCGTCCACAGAGCGGTGAACGACGCCGCAACCACGTGCCGCGGCGGCGCAGGCTCCCGGCATGGCCGAAACCGCCGACGTCCGCCTGGCCCGGGTTGCGCGCGCCCAGTACGGCGCATTCACGCGGGAGCAGGCGCGCGACTCGGGCCTGTCCCGGGGAACCATCGACGCCCGGTTGCGCTCCGGTCAGTGGCGACTGCTCCATCTCCGCGTGTACTGCGCCGCCGCGGTCTGCGACCGGCCCGAGACCCGGGCCCTCGCGGGGCTGCTGTTCTGCGGTGCGGGAGCCGCCTTCAGCCACCTCACCGCCGCGCGGCTGCACGGGATCTCGCTGCGGGTTGTCGACCCGCGGGTGTGGCTGTCCGTCCCCGCGGCCCGGGTGGTGGCACGACGCCCCGACCTCGTCGTGACGCGCAGCCGGCGGTTGCTCGGCTGGGTCGAGTCGACGCGTGGCCAACCGGTCACGACGCTGCCGCGCACCATCCTGGACCTCGCCCAGGTGCTCGACGAGCCGGAGCTGAGCGGAGTGCTGTACGACGTCGTCCGGCGAGAGCCGACCATCGTCGACCGCGCTCTGGCCGCCGCCGAGGGGATGGGCGGACGGGCCGGGATCGCGACGCTGCGCCGGGTCGCGGCGAGCTTCGATCCCGCGTACGAGTCGGCGGCCGAGGCGCGGGCCGGCGGCGCGTTCGCCGAGGCCGGGATCCTACTCACGAGTCAGGTCGAGGTCTGGGACGGCTGGCGCCTGGTCGCCCGGCTCGACTTCGCGGACGAGGACTTGCTGCTCGACGTGGAGATCGATGGTGACCGTTCGCACGGCACCCCGGCCGCGCAGATCCGCGACCGCCGGCGGGACCGGGAACTTCGCCGCCTCGGCTGGACGGTCCTCCGGTTCCCCGCGGCGGACACCCACACCCGGTTGCGCGGGATCGTGGCCGAGGTCGCGGAGCACCAGCGGGCCCTGCGGGCGCACCGCCGTCCCGCGCGGTGACCTCCTTCTCGGACCGCTCCGCTCGGCACCCCGCCGGCAGCAGCGGCCCGTCGTGGTGATCGTCGTGTTGACGGCCACGCGGTGCGCCCTGCTGGGCACACACGACGATCACCACGGCCGGTGCGGCGGGCGCCGGGCGGCCGCCCATCGCCCGCCGTACGCTGTCCCGCCATGACCGCGCTGCGCCGCGCGTTGCGCCGGGCCCGCGACGGGGTGTCCCTCGACGCCGCCGAGGCGACGGTCCTCCTCGACGCCCGCGGCGCCGACCTCGACGACCTGCTCGCGAGCGCCGCGCGCGTCCGCGACGCCGGCCTGCGCGACGCTGGGCGCCCGGGGGTCGTGACGTACAGCCGGAAGGTCTTCGTCCCGCTCACCCGGCTGTGCCGCGACCGCTGCCACTACTGCACGTTCGCGACCACGCCGGGGCACCTCCCCGCGCCGTACCTGTCCCCCGACGAGGTCCTCGCGATCGCCCGCCACGGCGCGCAGCTGGGCTGCAAGGAGGCCCTGTTCACCCTCGGTGACCGCCCCGAGGACCGCTGGCCGGTCGCCAGGAGCTGGCTCGAGGCGCGCGGGTACGACTCGACGCTGTCCTACCTGCGGGCGAGCGCGGTGCGGGTGCTCGAGGAGACGGGCCTGCTGCCCCACCTCAACCCCGGGGTGATGTCCTGGCAGGAGCTGGCCCGGCTCAAGCCGGTCGCGCCGTCGATGGGCCTCATGCTCGAGTCCACCGCCGACCTGCCGGCGCACAAGGGATCGCCGGACAAGGACCCGGGCACCCGGGTGCGGGTGCTCGAGGACGCCGGGCGGCTCGCGATCCCGTTCACCACCGGAATCCTCGTCGG
This sequence comes from Mycobacteriales bacterium, assembly GCA_035310665.1. GTDB lineage: Bacteria > Actinomycetota > Actinomycetes > DATGDX01 > DATGDX01 > DATGDX01. Next base: position 2,420 of record DATGDX010000244.1, read on the forward strand.
GATCGGCGAGACCCCGGCCGACCGCGCGGACGCGCTGTTCGCCATTCGCCGGGTCGCCCGCGCCTACGGTGGGATCCAGGAAGTGATCGTGCAGAACTTCCGCGCCAAGCCGGACACCGCGATGCGGTCGTGGCCGGACGCGGACCTGGCGCAGTTCCTCGCCACGGTCGCGGTCGCCCGGCTGGTCCTCGGACCCCAGATGCGGGTGCAGGCGCCGCCGAACCTCGTCGATCTGTCCGACGCGAAGGAGCTGCTGCGCGCCGGTGTCGACGACGTCGGCGGCATCTCCCCGCTGACCCCCGACCACGTCAACCCGGAGCGGCCGTGGCCGGCGATCGACCGGCTCGCCGAGGAGTGCGCCGCGGCCGGGTTCACCCTGGCCGAGCGGCTGGCCGCGCATCCGCCGTACCTCCGCGAGCCCTGGCTCGACCCCCGACTCGACCCGCACGTGCGCGCGCTCGCCGACCCCGCCACCGGGCTCGCCCGCCCCGGCGCCACCCCGACCGGGCTGCCGTGGCAGGAGCCGGACGGCGGCCTGGCCGCGCGCGGCCGGGTGGACCTGCACGTCGCGATCGACGGGTCGGGGCGCAGCGACGATCGGCGGTCGGACTTCGACGAGGTGTACGGCGACTGGGACGTGCTGCGGGCGGGCGTCGCGACCCGACCTGCCCCGCCGCTCGACGCCGACGTGGCCGCGGCGCTGCGCGCCGCGGAACGCGATCCCACCGGGATCTCCGACGCGCAGGCCGTCGCGCTGCTAGGGGCGGACGGCGCCGCGCTCGCCGTGCTGGCCGACTTCGCCGACGCGCTGCGCCGAGAGGCGGTCGGCGACACCGTCACCTACGTCGTCAACCGGAACATCAACTTCACCAACGTCTGCTACACCGGCTGCCGGTTCTGCGCCTTCGCGCAACGGCGCACCGACCCCGACGCGTACACGCTGTCGCTGGAGCAGGTCGCCGACCGCGCCGCGGAGGCGTGGGCGGCGGGAGCCACCGAGGTGTGCATGCAGGGCGGGATCCACCCGGACCTGCCGGGCACCGCGTACTTCGACCTGGCGCGCGCGGTGAAGGCCCGGGTCCCGGGGATGCACGTGCACGCGTTCAGCCCGATGGAGGTCGTCAACGGCGCCGCCCGGACCGGGCTGTCGATCCGCGACTGGCTGGTGGCCGCGCGCGAGGCCGGGGTGGACACGATCCCGGGCACCGCCGCGGAGATCCTCGACGACGAGGTGCGCTGGGTGCTCACCAAGGGCAAGCTGCCCGCGGCGTCCTGGGTCGAGGTGGTGACGACCGCGCACGAGGTCGGGCTGCGGTCGAGCGCGACGATGATGTACGGGCACGTCGACGAGCCGCGGCACTGGGTCGCCCACCTGCGGCTGCTCGCCCGGATCCAGGACCGGACCGGCGGGTTCACCGAGTTCGTGCCGCTGCCGTTCGTGCACGCCAACGCGCCGCTGTACCTCGCCGGCGTGGCCCGTCCCGGCCCGACGCGGCGGGAGAACCGGGCGGTGCACGCGGTCGCCCGGCTGCTGCTGCACGGGCGCATCCGCAACCTGCAGGTGTCGTGGGTCAAGCTCGGCGTGGACGAGGCGCGGCACATGCTGCGCGGGGGGGCGAACGACCTCGGCGGCACGCTCATGGAGGAAACGATCAGTCGGATGGCCGGCTCGACGCACGGCTCGCGCAAGTCGGTGGCGGAGCTACGGGCGATCGCGGACGGCATCGCGCGTCCGACCCGGCAGCGCACGACGACGTACGACGAGGTGCCCGCGCCGCGCACGGCGCCGTGCTGACGCCCTTCCGTGTCGCACTACCTGCGCCCGGATGATTACGAACGGTATCGCCCGGGTCGTCCACCCTTAGCAGATCCTCGCTTGACATGGCGGGAGCGACGCCTCTGTAATTTCATCCGTGTCGTTTCCCCCCGGCCGCGAACACCTCCGCTACGGAGCGCCTCACCCGGCGGTGGCCGTGGACACGCGGATTCCCGTCGTGCAGGTCGAGGAGGAGGCGCGGTGAGCGAGTTGACGATGCTGCTGGGGGTTGCCGGCGCGGAGCTCGCGTGGCGCGAGCAGGCGCTGTGCGCGCAGACCGATCCGGAGTCCTTCTTTCCGGACAAGGGCGGCTCGACCCGGGAGGCGAAGCGGGTCTGCCAGGGCTGCGAGGTGCGCGCCGAGTGCCTCGAGTATGCGCTCGCCAACGACGAGCGGTTCGGCATCTGGGGCGGGCTGTCCGAGCGGGAGCGGCGCCGGCTCAAGCGGCAGGCCGGGTGAGCGACGGCTCAGTCCTCGTCCAGCCCGCCGTACCCCGGATCGATCTCCTCGGGGGCCATGCGAAACAGCTCCGCGACCTGCTCGACGACGACGTCGTGGACCAACGCGGCGAGGTCTTCCCGGTCGACGGCCCGCGCCTCCAGCGGGCGGCGGTAGATGATCACGCGAGGTGGGGCGCCGCCTCCCCCCGCCACCGTCCGGCCCAGCGGCACCGGATCCTGCTCGTAGGAGTCCAGGCGAATCGTGTCGTCGACCGGCGGCACGTCCTCGACCGCGAACTCCACGCCCTCCAGCCGGTCGGCCCAGCGCTCCTCGAGGTGGTCGACGGCATCGAGCACGAGGTCGTCGAACCGCTCGGCGCGGGTGCGGGCCAGCGGCACCTCGGGGGGGACGAGCGGTCCGCGCATCCCCCGCCCGTGCCGGTCCCGGCGCCGGCGCACCCGGCCCCGGGCGACCCGCTCGCTGGCCACGGTGACCACCCTAGGGCGGGGCGCGGCCGCGCGCGGCCCGGCGCGACACGAACGGCGTCCGGGGCGTCGGAAGTGGCCGTGGCCGGGCCGGCCCGCTACGGTTCGCGCTCGTGAGCCCCGTCCGACGCTGCTCGCGCACCGCCTGCGGGCAGCCCGCCGTCGCGACGCTCACCTATGTCTACTCCGACTCCACCGCCGTCCTCGGCCCGCTCGCGGCCTACGCCGAGCCGCACTGCTACGACCTGTGCTCGGTGCACGCGCAGCGACTGACCGCACCGCTCGGCTGGGAGATCGTGCGGCTGGAGCTGGACCGCGAGCACGATCGGCGCCCGAGCGGCGACCTGGAGGCGCTCGCGAACGCGGTCCGGGAGGCGGCGCGGCCCGCCGGCGTGGGCCGCGCGTCCACGCAGCAGGTCGAGGTGGGCCGGCGGGGACACCTCCGCATCCTGCGCACCCCCCGCTGACCCGGTGCTTGGACCAGCGACAGGTGGGTAACTCTGCGATGACGCACAGTTACCAGCATCCCTCGGGCGGAGGACCACATGCGACGGGCTGCTCCCTGTCCTGACGGCCGTCGCGGCCTGGCGCGGCGTCCCGACGCCGGGTCGGCCCCCGGGCCCGGGCCGGGGTGCTGGCCCCCATCTGGGCCCGTCTCCGCCGGCCGCTCCGGGCCCCGCTGCACCGGCTGCGGCAGCGCGCGGGTGCCGAGCATCGCGTTGACGCTCACCGACGGCTCGCCGGTCCGGTTCACGTCCTGCCACGTGTGCGAGCACCGGAGCTGGGCCGAGGGCGACCGCCCCCTCGCGTTCGACACGGTGCTCGCCAAGACCCGCAAACCGCGCTAGGGGCGGTGGTCGGCGCCGCTAGGCTCGCCCGGACCCCGACGGGAGCCCGCACGGACCGGAGCCTGCATTGCCCGACCTGGCCAGCATCGTCAAGGCGTACGACATCCGCGGCGTGGTGCCCGACGACCTCGACGAGAAGGTCTCGCACGCGGTGGGGGCCGCCTTCGCGCGGCTGACCGCGGCGCGAACGATCGTGACGGCGTACGACATGCGCCCGTCCTCGCCGGACCTGGCGCGCGCGTTCGCGGACGGCGCGGCGGGCCAGGGCGCCGACGTCGTCGAGGCGGGGCTGGGCTCCACCGACCTGCTGTACTTCGCCAGCGGCCGCCTCGACGTCCCCGGGGCGATGTTCACGGCCAGCCACAACCCCGCCAGGTACAACGGGATCAAGCTGTGCCGGGCCGGGGCGGCGCCGGTCGGGCAGGACAGCGGGCTGCGCGAGATCCGGGAGATGGTGGAGCGGGGCGTGCCGCCGCCCGACCGGCCGCCCGGGGTGGTGACGCAGCGGGACCTGCTGACCGACTACGCCGGCTACCTTCGCCACCTCGTCGACCTGTCCGGCATCCGGCGGCTGACCGTCGCCGTCGACGCGGGCAACGGCATGGCGGGATACACCGTGCCGGCGGTGTTCGCCGGGCTGCCGGTCGACCTCGTCCCGTTGTACTTCGAGCTGGACGGGTCGTTCCCCCACCACGAGGCCAACCCGATCGAGCCGGAGAACCTGCGCGACCTGCAGGCGGTCGTGCGCGAGCGCGGCGCCGACATCGGCCTGGCCTTCGACGGCGACGCGGACCGCTGCTTCGTGGTCGACGAGCGCGGGGAGGTGGTCTCGCCGTCGGCGCTCACCGCGCTCATCGCCGAACGCGAGCTCGCGAGGGAGCCGGGCGCGTCGATCATCCACAACCTCATCACGTCGAAGGCGGTGCCGGAGATCGTGCGGGAGCGCGGCGGCGTCCCGATCCGCACCCGCGTCGGCCACTCGTTCATCAAGGAGACCATGGCGCGCACCGGCGCGGTCTTCGGCGGCGAGCACTCCGGCCACTTCTACTTCCGGGACTTCTGGCGGGCCGACTCCGGGATGCTCGCCGCCCTGCACACGCTCGCTGCCCTCGGCGAGCAGCCCCGGCCGCTCTCCGAACTCATCTCCCGCTACACCCGCTACGTCGCCTCCGGCGAGATCAACTCGACGGTGGAGGACCAGCGTGCGGCGCAGGAGGCGGTGCGGGTGGCGTACGCCGGACGGCCCGGGGTGAGCATCGACGACCTCGACGGGCTCACCGTCGACGGGGGCGCGTGGTGGTTCAACCTGCGCGCGTCGAACACCGAACCGCTGCTCCGGCTCAACGTCGAGGCCCCGGACGACGCGTCCATGACGCGCGTACGCGACGAGGTGCTCGCGCTCGTGCGTTCCTGAGAGGATGGCGTTCCGTGAACCTGGACCCGCGACTTCTCGAGATCCTCGCCTGTCCCAACTGCCACGGACCCCTGCGTGTCGACGACGCCGCGGGCGAACTGGTCTGCACCGGCACCTGCCGGTTCGCCTACCCGGTCCGGGACGACATCCCGGTGCTGCTCATCGACGAGGCGCGTCGGCCGGAGCCCAGCGCGCCGGCGCCGACCAGCCCGGAGGCCTAGCGTGACCGTGGAGGTGGACGAGGCACGCCTCGACGACGCGGCGGCGCTGCGCGCGGCCGACCCCGGCGGCATGCTGCGCGCGGTCGCCAGCTCCGGGGCCCAGGTCCGCGAGGCGGTGACGCTGGCCGCGGAGGCGGGCCTGGAGCGGCTGGCCGCGGAGGGGCGCCCCCGGGCGTTCGTCGTCGCCGGGATGGGCGGCTCGGCGATCGCCGGCGACGTGCTCGCCGCGGTCGCCGGCACCGGCTGCCCGGTGCCGGTGCTCGTGCACCGCGGCTACGGGTTGCCGGGGTGGGTCGGTCCGGCGGACCTCGTCGCCGGGGTGTCCTGCTCGGGGAGCACCGAGGAGACGCTGTCTGCGCTCGACGAGGCCCAGCGCCGGGGGTGCCGGCTGCTCGCCGTCGGGGCCGCCGGGTCCCCCCTCGAACAGCGTGCCGAGCGGGCCCGGGCGCCGTTCGTGCCGGCGCCACTCGGCCGCCAGCCGCGTGCCAGCGTGTGGGCCCTGTCCACCCCGCTGGTCCTCGCCGGCTCGGCCCTGGGACTGCTCCACGCACCGCCCGCGGCGCTCGAGGCGACCGCGACGCGCCTCGACGAGATCAGCGCGATCTGCCGGCCGGACAGCGACGCGTTCGTCAACCCGGCGAAGGCGCTGGCTCTGGAGCTGCGCGAGACCCTCCCCCTCGTGTGGGGCGGTTCCCCGTTGGCCGGGGTGGCCGCCTACCGGTTCAGCTGCCAACTGAACGAGAACGCGAAGTACCCCGCGGTGCCCGGTGCCGTCCCGGAGGCGACCCACAACCAGGTGGTGACCTTCGACGGGCCGTTCGCGCGGGGCAGCGACGACCCGGACGACCTGTTCCGCGACCGGGTCGACGGTCCCGCCGCCGCCCCCCGGCTGCGTCTCGTCCTGCTCCGTGACCCCGACGAGCATCCCCGCGCGCGGCGCCGCTGCGAGGTGTCGAAGGACATCGCCGCCCAGCGGGGCGTTCCGGTCAGCGAGGTCGCCGCCGTGGGAGGCACGCCGCTCGAGCGGCTCGCCTCCCTCGTGGGCCTCACCGATTTCGCGAGCGTCTACCTGGCCCTGCTCTACGGTGTCGACCCCACCCCGGTGGCGGCGATCGAGGACGTCAAGGAACGGATCCGGGGATGAGTGCCGGCGGCGGCAAGAAAGCGGTCGTCGCCGCGCTCGCGGCGAACCTCGGGATCGCGGCGAGCAAGTTCGGCGCGTTCCTGATCACCGGTTCGTCGTCGATGCTCGCCGAGTCCGCCCACTCCGTCGCCGACTCCGGCAACCAGGCGCTGCTGCTGCACGGTCACCGGCGCGCCGAACAGGCGGCGAACCGCGAGCACCCGTTCGGCTACGGCCGCTACCGGTACTTCTACTCGTTCGTGGTCGCGCTGGTCCTGTTCAGCCTGGGCTCGCTGTTCGCGCTCTACGAGGGCATCGAGAAGCTGCGGCACCCCCACGAGCTGAGCAGCCCCTTCGTCGCGGTCGCCGTCCTGATCGTGGCGGTCGGGCTGGAGGGCTTCTCATTCCGCACGGCGATCATCGAGTCGAACGCGGTGCGGGACGGGCGCGGCTGGTGGCAGTTCATCCGGCGGTCGAAGGCTCCCGAGCTGCCCGTGGTGCTGCTGGAGGATGCCGGCGCCCTGCTCGGCCTGCTCTTCGCGCTCGCCGGTGTCGGGCTGACGATCCTCACCGCCGACCCGGTGTGGGACGGGATCGGGACCCTCGCCATCTCGCTGCTGCTCGGCGTCATCGCGATCGTGCTCGCCTTCGAGACGAAGAGCCTGCTCATCGGAGAGGCCGCCGATCCCGCCGTGCTCGAGAAGATCTGCGAAGCGCTCGAATCCACCCCGCAGGTCACCCGGGTGATCCACCTGCGCACCCAGCACCTCGGCCCCGAGGAGCTCCTCGTCGCCGGCAAGATCGAGATCGACCGGTCGTGCACGGTGCCCGAGCTGGCCGAGACCATCGACGCCGCGGAGCGGGGGGTCCGCGACGCCGTGCCGATCGCGCGGGTGATCTACCTCGAGCCGGACCTCTACCGCGCACCCAGCGGCGCCGACGCGCCCGCCTCGGTGTGACAGCGACCTCGTCCCGGCGCCACGCCCGCTCCGTGCCGTCGCGGTGTCCGATCGACGGGCGCGACCCGCGTACAGTGGACCCCTCGACGCGACGTGCCCATTCGCCGCGCCTGCGGGCGCGCGCGGCGCCGCGCCGGTGCCGCCTCCCGCGCGCACGCACGACCCCCACGATGCCCGTGCCCATCCCCTCGTGGACCCTCGTGGAGCCCCGGTCAAGGAGACCGCATGACCCGACACGCCCGTGGCCCTGCCGACTTCAAGGTCGCCGACCTGTCCCTCGCCGACTTCGGGCGCCGCGAGATCAGGCTCGCCGAGCACGAGATGCCCGGCCTGATGGCGATGCGCGCGGAGTACGCCGGCAGCCAGCCGCTGCGCGGCGCGCGCATCGCGGGCTCGTTGCACATGACCGTGCAGACCGCGGTGCTCATCGAGACGCTCGTCGCGCTCGGCGCCGAGGTCCGCTGGGCCAGCTGCAACATCTTCTCGACGCAGGACCACGCGGCGGCGGCGGTCGTCGTGGGCCCGCACGGCCGCGTCGATGACCCGCAGGGCGTTCCGGTGTTCGCCTGGAAGGGCGAGACGCTGGAGGAGTACTGGTGGTGCACCGAGCAGATCCTCGCCGGCTGGCCCGGTGACGACCCGAACATGATCCTCGATGACGGGGGAGACGCGACGCTGCTGGTCCACCGGGGGGTCGAGGTCGAAAAGGCGGGGGAGGTGCCCGACCCGGCGACCGCGGAGTCCGAGGAGTTCGGTGTCGTCCTGCGGCTCTTGCAGCGTTCGCTGACGGAGGACCCGAACCGGTGGACCGCGGTCGCGGCGGGCATCAGGGGCGTGACCGAGGAGACGACGACCGGCGTGCACCGGCTCTACGACATGCACCGGGCGGGGACGCTGCTGTTCCCCGCCATCAACGTCAACGACTCGGTGACCAAGTCGAAGTTCGACAACAAGTACGGCTGCCGCCACTCGCTCATCGACGGCATCAACCGGGCGACCGACGTGCTCATCGGCGGCAAGACCGTCGTCGTCTGTGGGTACGGCGACGTCGGCAAGGGCTGCGCCGAGGCGCTGCGCGGGCAGCGGGCCCGCGTCGTGGTGACCGAGATCGACCCGATCTGCGCGCTGCAAGCGGCGATGGACGGCTACAGCGTCCGCACGCTCGACGACGTCGTCGAGGACGCCGACATCGTCGTGACCGCGACCGGCAACAAGAACGTGATCACCGCGGCGCACATGGCCCGGATGAAGCACCAGGCGATCGTCGGCAACATCGGCCACTTCGACAACGAGATCGACATGGTTGGGCTGGCGCGGGTGCGCGGGATCACCCGGACCACGGTCAAGCCACAGGTCGACCTGTGGACGTTCCCTGACGGCCACGCCGTCGTGGTGCTCAGCGAGGGCAGGCTGCTCAACCTCGGCAACGCGACCGGGCACCCCAGCTTCGTGATGTCGAACTCGTTCACCAACCAGACCATCGCGCAGATCGAGCTGTTCACGAAGGGGAGCGACTACGACGTGGGCGTCTACACGCTGCCGAAGCACCTCGACGAGCGCGTCGCCCGGCTGCACCTCGACGCGCTCGGGGCCCAGCTCACCCAGCTCACCCCCGAGCAGGCCGACTACATCGGTGTGCCCGTCGAGGGTCCCTACAAGCCCGATCACTACCGCTACTGACGGCCGCCTGGTTCCGTCCGGCTCGCGCCTCTTCCGCACGATGCCCCCGGGCGTGCCGAGGTCAGGTCGGGGGCTCGAATGGCGAACGCCGCGGCGACGCGCGCTGCTCCGGGGCGACCGGGTCGTCCGCCCGGTCCCGGCGCCCGCCCTCCGCCAGGGCCGGCGGTGAGGTCGCACGCGGCGGGGCGGGGGACGGCGTCGCGCTCGCCAGGCGGCGATCCGCACGCCGCCGCCGCTCGGCGAGCACCGCCGACAGGTACGCGACCGCGGGCGTGCCCGCCGGGGGCGGCGGGTGGACGACCTCGGCGATCGCCGCGCCCAGCCGGCGCCCCACGTCCTCCCGTGCGCCCGGCTCCAGCTCCGGGGCGCGGGCCAGGAACTGTCGGGCCGCGAGTGCCAGGTCGTCGGGCAGACCGGACAGGTCGACGCCCGCCGCCCACCCGGCGAGCGGGGCCGGCATGTCCACCCGAGTCGCGGGCCGCACCGGCAGCCGCTCCTGCACCACGACCGTGCCGGCGACGATGTCGCCCAGCCGCTTGCCGTGCCGGTTCAGCACTGAGGTGATCAGGGCCGCACTGCCGCCGGACGCCCAGATGTCCGGGAAGACGGCGAACAGGCCGCGGGCCAGGGCGTGCCGGAACGCGATCGGGCCGCCGTCGTCGCGCACCACCCGCAACCCCAGCGCGAGCTTGCCCAGCGTGCGGCCGCGGGTCAGGGTCTCCGCCGTCACCGGGTAGCCGACGAGGACCGCCACGATCACGACGAGCCCCAGCGCGTCGGCGAACGCCTCCTCACCCCCGCTGATCAGCGCGCCCACGGCGAAGAGCAACATGATCAGCGTGGCCGCCTGGACGAGCACGTCGAGACCGAGTGCGAGCGCGCGGGACGGCAGGCGGGCGAGCCGAACCTCGAGCACGACCGCCTCGCCGGTGACTAGGAGCTCACCCACCGCGTCGCCCCGCTCTCCGTGTCGTCCCGCGCTCGGCGTCGTCACCGAGCGTTGTTCCGAGGACTAGTGTGCGGCCAGGAGCCGACAGAATCCGGGACGATCTCCGGGGAGACGGGAGCGTGACGGCGTGGACCTCGACGCGTACGTCGCGGCCCACGCGGGGGCATGGCGACGGCTGGCCGAGCTGACCCGCCGGGCTGCTCGACCGCGCCGCCTCACCGGCGCCGAGGTCGACGAGCTCGTCGAGCTCTACCAGCGCAGCGCCACGCACCTGTCGGTGGTGCGTTCGTCCGCCCCCGACGCGGCACTGGTCGCCCGGCTCTCCACGCTGGTCGCGCGGGCCCGCGCGGCGGTCACCGGCGCGAGCCCCACCGGGCGGGCCGCGGTGACCCGGTTCGCGGTCGTGACGTTCCCCGCCGCGGTCTACAGCGGCTGGCGCTGGTCCCTGGGAACCGCGTGCGGGTTCCTCGCGGTCGCCGCCGCGCTCGGTGTCTGGGTCGCGGGCAGCGCCGACGTACAGGCGTCGATCGCCGCTCCACGGGAGATCCGCCGCCTCGTCGAGCACGACTTCGCCGACTACTACTCCGCCCACCCCGCCGCGGCGTTCGCCGCGCAGGTCTGGACGAACAACGCCTGGGTCACGGCCGGGGTGCTGTGCCTGGGCATCCTGCTCGGGCTGCCGACGCTGTGGATCCTGTGGCAGAACGCCGCGAACGTCGGCCTGGTCGCCGGTCTGATGGCCGCGCACGGCAAGCTGGACGTGTTCCTCGGACTGATCACCCCGCACGGTCTGCTCGAGCTCACCGCGGTGTTCGTCGCCGCCGGGACCGGGCTGCGGCTGGGCTGGACGGTGGTGGACCCGGGGCCGCGCACGCGGGCGGAGGCGGTGGGGGCCGCGGGTCGAGCGGCGGTCACCGTCGCGCTCGGGCTGGTCGCGGTGCTGCTGGTGTCCGGCGCGATCGAGGGGTTCGTGACCCCGTCCCCGCTGCCGACCGCCGCGCGGGTCCTCGTCGGCGTGACCGCGCAGGCGGGATTCCTGGTGTACGTCGCGGTGCTCGGGCGGCGCGCCGTGGCTGCCGGGGACACCGGGGACCTGCCGGCCGAGCTGCGCGGGGACGCGCTGCCGGCCGCGGGCTGAGCCGGCGGCCGTCTCAGAGCCGGCCCGCGGTCTTGAGCGCGAGGTAGGCGTCCGCGACCGCGGGAGCGATCCGGTGCGGCGCCGCGTCGACGACCTCGACGCCGGCGCGGCGCAGCAGCGCCGCGACGCGGCGGCGCTCGCCGAGCGCGCGCTCGGCCGCCGCCGCCGCGTAAACCGCCGCCGGGTCGCCGCGCCGGCGTGCCATCCGCTCGACCTCCGGGTCGGTGACGGCCGCGACGAGCACGACGTGGCGGGCGGCGAGCCCGGTCAGCACCGCGAGCAGCGCCTCCTCCACGACCGCGGGGTCGAGCCCGGTGAACAGGACGACGAGCGAGCGGTGGCGGGCCCGGGCGAGGACCGCGGCGGCGAGCCCCTGGGCGTCCGGCTCGACCAGCGCGGGCTCGAGGGTGGCGAGGGCCTGTACCAGCCGGGGGAGCACGTCGGTGCGGGAGGTGCGGGTGACGGAGGCGCGGACGCGCCGGTCGTAGGCGAGCAGGTCGACCCCGTCGCCCGCGCGGCTCGCGAGCGCGGCGAGCAGCAGGGTGGCGTCCATCGCGGCGTCGAGCCGGGTCGCGTCGCGCACCCGGGCGGCCGCGGTCCGGCCGGTGTCGAGCACGACGAGGACGTGCCGGTCCCGCTCGGGTCGCCACGTCCGCACCACGACGGCGTCGCGGCGCGCGGACGCCCGCCAGTCGATGGACCGCACGTCGTCACCGGCGACGTAGTCGCGCAGCGAGTCGAACTCGGTGCCCTGACCGCGGCCTCGCGCGAGCACCAGCCCGTCCAGCCGCCGCAGGCGGGCGAGTCGCTCCGGCAGGTGGCGGCGGCTGGCGAACGGCGGGAGCACGCGGACCGTCCACGGCACCGCGTGCGACCCCTGGCGGGCGGCGAGGCCCAGCGGGCCGACCGAGCGCACGGTGACCCGGGCCGCATGCCGGTCGCCGCGGCGAGTCGGGTGCAGCACCGTCGTCATGCGCCGCCGCTCGCCGGCCGGAACGTCCAGCCGCTGCCGTCGCGGGGTGGCGGCGGCCGTGGGCGGCCAGGCGTCGCGGACGAGTCCTCGCACCCGGCGCCGGCCCGGGTTCGCCACGAGGAGGACGACGGGGGCCTCCTCGCCGAGACGCGCGGTCGTGGCGCCCGACCGGGTCAGCACGAGCCCGCGCGCCGAGCCGGCCAGGGTCAGGTCGACGGCCGCCGCCATGAGCAGCAGCCCCGCGACGGCGAGCACGCCGACCCCGCCGCCGGGCGCGAGCAGGACCAGCGGCACGGCGAGCAGGGCGACCAGCGCCGCCCGGCCGGTGAGCGCCATCAGCGGGGGACGGGGACCGAGGCGAGGACGCCGTCGAGCACCCCGTCCGCGGTCGCGCCCTCCAGTTCGGCCTCGGGCCGCAGCACGACGCGGTGCCGCAGCGTCGGCCGGGCCAGCGCCTTGACGTCGTCCGGGGTGACGTAGTCGCGCCCGGACAGCCACGCCCAGGCACGGCTGGTCGCGAGCAGCGCGGTGGCCCCGCGCGGCGAGGCGCCGAGGGCCAGCGACGGCGAGGAACGGGTGGCCCGGCACAGGTCGACGACGTAACCGAGCACGTCCGCGGCGATCGTCACCGACGCGACCGCCTGCCGCGCGGCGGCCAGCTCGACCGGTCCGGCGACCCGGGTCACCCCGGCGGCAGCCAGGTCCCGCGGGTCGAACCCGTCGGCGTGTCGGCGCAGCACCGCGATCTCGTCCTCGCGCGAGGGCAGCGGCATCGTCAGCTTGAGCAGGAACCGGTCGAGCTGGGCCTCCGGCAGCGGGTAGGTCCCCTCGTACTCCACCGGGTTCTGCGTCGCCGCGACGACGAACGGGTCGGGCAGCGGCCGGGGCACCCCGTCGACCGACACCTGCCGCTCCTCCATCGCCTCCAGCAGCGCGGCCTGGGTTTTCGGCGGCGTGCGGTTGATCTCGTCGGCGAGCAGCAGGTTCGTGAAGACGGGACCCTGCCGGAAGGAGAACATCGCGGTGCGCGCGTCGTACACGAGGGACCCGGTGACGTCCCCGGGCATCAGGTCGGGGGTGAACTGCACCCGTTTCGTGTCCAGGGACAGCGCGGCGGCCAGGGCGCGGACGAGCAGGGTCTTCGCGACGCCGGGCACGCCCTCGAGCAGCGCGTGGCCGCGGCAGAGCAGCGCGACGACGAGCCCGGTCACCGCGCCGTCCTGCGCCACGACGGCCTTCGCCACCTCCGCGCGCACCGCGGCGAGCGCCTCGCGCGCCGCGTCCGCGGTCACCGGGGCGGTCAGGGATCGGCTCACGCGCGGCGTACCTCCTGGACGAGACCGTCGAGGGCGTCGGCGAGGGTGACGAGCGCTGCGTCGTCCGACGGCGGCGGACCGGTCAGCAACCGCTCGATCGCCTCCTGCGGGCGCCCGGCGTACGCCGCCGCCGCGCGCGCGACGACCGGGCGCGCAGCGTCGAGCGGCAGCCCGAGCAGCGCACCGAGCCGGGCGGCGGCACCGGCGCGCAACGCCTCGCCGGCCCGGTCGCGGGCGCCGGCGGCGGCGTAGAGCCGGGCGCGGCCCTCCACCGCCTCCGCGGAGCGGACCACCACGGGCAGCGGCTCGGTGACGACCGGGCCGAGCCGGCGCGCCCGCCACAGCGCGAGCAGGACGACCGCGAGCCCCAGCTGCACCAGCGCCCACCCGACCCGTTGCGGGATCAGCTCCGCGGGGTCACGCGCGGTCGCGTCGGTCGCGGGTGGCGGCGCCGGGGCGGGGAGCAGCCACACGACCCGGGACGCGTCGCCGAACAGCCCCAGGGCGAGGGCGGCGTTGCCGCGGTCGGCCAGCCGGCCGTTCGTGAGGGGCGCGCCGTCGCCGAGCACCGTCACCGTCCGGCCCGCCGACGGCACGCGGACGAGGGTCGGGCCGCGACCGGCCGGGTAGCAGCCGACCGCGTCGCCGCCGGCCCGGAACGTGCGCCCGCCGAGGTCCGCCTCACCCGCGACACGGGCGAAGGCGACGGCACAGCGCGGCGCGCGGGCGGCCACCGGGACACGGCCCGCGACGCGGACGGCCGGCGCGAGCACGGCCAGCACGGCGTCCGACGGGGAGACCACCACCAGCGGGCCGGGCAGCCGAGCGAGGCGGGTGAGCTCGCCGCGGGGCAGCCGGTGGGGGTGGACGAGCACGGTGAGGCTCGCCGCGTCCGCGGCGGCCAGCGCCGCCGGAGCGGTCCGCACCCGCCGCACGGGGACGCCGCGGTCCGCGAGCAGTGTGGCCAGCGCGCGGGTGCCAGCGTCGTCGACCGCCAGCGGGTCGAGCTCGCCGCGGCGCGTGCGACCGTTGGCCCAGGCGACGGCGACGGCGGTCAGGACCAGCACCGCGACCACGGCCAGCGGGGCGCGCGCGGCGTGCCACAGCGCCCGCGGGGACGGGTCGAGCGCGGTGCGCACCGAGGCCCCGCTCACCCCGGCGCCCCCGGCTGCCGCCGGCGCACCCGCTCGTCCAGGTCGCGCAGCGTCCGGTCGTCGGCGGCGGTGGCGCGCCGTCCGCCGTACCACACCTCGTCGAACAGCCGTGCGCCGCCGCGCAGGTCGGCGGCGAGCGCCGGCAGCGCCAGCGCCGCCGCCTCCGCCACCTCATCGGCGGTCGCGCCCGGCCGCGGGTCGAGCACCCCGCGGTCCTCCAGTTCCCGCACGAGCGCGCGCAGCCGCGCCCGCACCGCGGCCGCCCAGCGACCCGCCGCCGCGTGCGTGTCGGCCTCGTGCCGGTAATCCGCCGCGCGCGGCTCCCCGTCGCCGCGCGGCCCGGGGTGGCCGCGGGCACCCGAGCCGACCCACCGGGTGCGCAGCCGGAGGGCGACGACGGCGCCGGCGACCAGGGTGACCAGCACGAGCGCGCCGGCCACGCCGCCGGGGCTCGCCGCGACCGCCGCGTCCAGCCAGCGTCCCAACGTGTCGAGCACCCACCTGAGCGCACGCGCGGTGGGGGTCGGATCGTCGCGGTGGTAGATCGCCTTGGACAGCTCCTGCCGCGCGGCCGCACTCGCCGAGTCCCGTGTCAGGTCGTCGACGCGGGTCGCCAGCCCGGCGACGGCGGCCGGCAGCAGCCCGGGACTCACGGCGTCGCGGGGGCGGAGGGGTCCGGGGGCGCGCCGGTGGCGGTGGCACTGCCGGTGGCGCTGGTGCGCGTCGCGGCGGCGGTGGCCAGGGCGAGGTCGAGCCCCTCGGCGCGCATCCGGCGGTCGACGTAGAGCAGGGTGAGCACACCGGCGGTGAACGGCATCGTGACCACGCTCGCGACCGCGGTAGCCAGCGTGAGCAGCGCGGGGCCGAGCACGCCGGTCGTGCCCGCGCCGTCGCCGGCGCTGCCGACGATCGAGACGAGCGCGACGACGGACGCGGGCAGGACGAGGACGGTGGTGACCACCCAGGCGATCACGGTCGCCAGCGTGCGGACGCCGAACACCCGCCACCAGTCGGGGACCGCGAGCCGCCACGACCGTCGCAGCGCCTGGCCCACCCCGCAGCGTTCGAGCACGAGGGCCGGCATGGTCAGCGCCAGCGCTCCCCACAGGAACACGCCGCCGACTACGAACGCGAGCAGCCCGACCCACGGCAGCAGGCCGGCGGCGAGCGCGGCGCCGAGCAGCGCCGCCGCCCGGGGGCGCACCCGGTCCCACACCGAGCGCAGCGTGCTCGTGCGCCCGAGCACCGCCTCGCCGACGATGACC
>DATGDX010000245.1:0-2752 GCA_035310665.1 Mycobacteriales bacterium
CGGAGCCGACGACCTCAAGGCCAAGGCCGTGTCCGCGCTGCACCGCCTGCAGAAACTGCCCCATCTCATCCGTGGTTTCTTCGCCGACTCGAATTTGCGGTACATCACCGCCTGATCCACTTACTTACGATCCCCTTGGTAACGGGCAGGACCACTAGCGTGCAACATACAGCGGTGTAACACGGGCTCTGGCGGTCCCCGACGGGCAGTCGCCATGATCCCGGCAAGACCCCGAAAACCCGCCGTGACCCGCGAAGACGCTGGTCAGAGAGGGTGGGCAGGGGCGGGATCGAACCGCCGACCTTCCGCTTTTCAGGCGGACGCTCGTACCGACTGAGCTACCTGCCCCGACGCGGGACGAGTCTACCCGGGCTCACCTCGCCCCTGCCTCAGTCCCTGCGCGGGGCCGGGAGGGGCGGGGACGGACGCGACGGCGGCGAGGGACGTTCACGCCCAGGCCGCTCCCCATCCTCGGGGACAAGGCTGCTTGCCCGAGGGCCGGACCCGACGGACCAGACACAGGGAAACAGCAGCGGTCCCGACGGGATTTGAACCCGCGACCTCCGCCTTGACAGGGCGGCGAGCACTCCGTGCTGCTCCACGGGACCAGGTGCGACCACACGATAGCTCGTGGTCGTGCCCGTGCCCCCAACGGGATTCGAACCCGTGCCGCCGCCTTGAAAGGGCGGTGTCCTAGACCGCTAGACGATGAGGGCGTCGACGAGGCTCAACGCCCCGGGTCGACCAGCGTCTTCCGTCGGGGACGCGCTGCAGCATACGGCAGCGGTCCGCAGCCACGCTATCCGCCCCCCGCCGCCCCCGGCACTGTCGCCGTCCGAGGTCGATCCTCGGCCATCCGGCGCTGGACCTGCACCGAGGCGTTGCCGAGCCTCCCGACCGTGACCTCGTCCCACGCGCGCAACGTCCGCGTCTCCCGGTCGACGTACAGCACCGACAGCGCGAACGGTGTCGGCTGCTCGCCCTCGAGCCCGCGCAGCCCCGCCCCGCCGGTCGAGCCCTGCACCATCAGCCACGTCCCCTCCGGGAGCACCTGCACCTCTCGGCGGTGGACGTGACCGGCGAGCATCAGCGGCGCGAGGCCGTCGAGCAGGCGGGCGGCCAGCGGGTCGTGGACGAGCGCGACGTCGACCGGCGGCGGCTCGCCGGCAGCGAGGCGGGCGCCGAGCCGCCGGCCGAACCGGTCCAGCGTCTCGCGTTGCGCCTCCGGGCTCTCCCGTGTGGTGCGATCGGGGGTGAACCGAGGGTCGCCGTCGCCGAAGAAGCGCAACCCCGCCACCGTCGCCGCCGATCCGCTCAGCACCACCGCGTTCGGGTTGCGGCGGACCGCCGCCTCCGTCGTGCGGGCGTCGTGGTTGCCCCTGATGTAGACGTAGGGGACGGCGACCCGCGCGATCTCCGCGACGTACCGGTCCTCCGGGCGGCTGCCGTGATCGGTGATGTCACCGCTGTCGACGACGACGTCCACGGAGAACTGCTGCACGACGGAACGAATGAGGTCCCAGGCCGCGGGGTTGAGGTGCAGGTCGGAGACGTGCAGCAGCCGGATCGTCGACCGGTCGGGGGAGTACGCCGGCAACGTGGACGTGACGTCGTAGAGTCGGGAGACGTTGGTGACGAGCGTCGCCAGTTCCTTCTGGTACGCCGAGAACCGCCGGACGATGTCCTGGGCGTTGCCGACCACGGCCGGGGCGCTGGTGAGCAGCCCCGTGTAGCGCGGTTCGCCGAGCGCGCGCGAGTTCCACGTCGCCAGGCCCGCCAGGCCCGCCCCGGCGACGGTGACCACGGCGATCCCGGCGGCGACCAGGACGGGCCGCAACCGCCGGAACGCGGGCAGCACCACGAGGGCGGCCCCGACCGCAGCGGCGAGCAGGGCCTGCAGCCCCAGGCGCCACAGCGCGGCCCGCAGGTCTGCGGCGACCCGGTCCCCGAGCTGGGCCAGGGTGTCGGGGTCGGCGAAGATCCGGCGTGCCGCGTCGACCCGCAGCCGGGTGACGTCGACGTGCAACCGCGCGGGGCCGTCGTGGCTGTCGAAGGCGATCGCACCCAACGGGGCCACGTCGATCTCGGTGCCGCCGGTCAGCGACGGCCGCAGCGCGAACCGGGTCTCCACGGGCCCGATCCGGGCGTGGACGACCCCGCCGACGAGGACGCCGAGGACGGCTCCGCCGAGCGCCAGCACGACGAGCTCGATCCGGCGCCGCACCCGCCGCGAGGCCAGGATCGCGCCGATCCGGGTGCGGACGAGCCGGTGCGCGTCAGGGGGGAGCATTGCCGGAGAAGCTTCCCCTTATGCGCGCGGTCACGCGACGTGACGAGTGGTGTTCAGGCCAGCCCGGTGAGCCGTGCCATGACCGAGACACCGAGGACGATGAGCACCGCGCCGACGAGGTCGAAGACCGCCCCGGATCGGACCATCTTCGTGATCGGCACCATGCCGGACCCGTAGACGATCGCGTTCGGCGGGGTGGAGACGGGCAGCATGAACCCGTACGACGCGCCGAACACGGCGGCCAGCGCCGGGATCACCGGGTTGACGCCGGCGGCGATGGCGATCGGGATCACGATGGGGACCACGATGCCGACGCTCGCGGTGTTGCTCGTCGTCTCCGAGATCAGGATCGCGATGACGACGGCGAGGATGGTCAGCGGGATCAGCGAGTTCACCCCGAGCAGCGAGGTGAGCCCCTGGCCCATGGTCTTGGCGAGCCCGGTCGACGAGAGGAGCTTGCCG
>DATGDX010000246.1:0-6611 GCA_035310665.1 Mycobacteriales bacterium
CAGGTCGCAGTAGCCGGCGACGTGCCCTTCGCGGCGCACCGTCTCCGCCAGGTACTTCAGAATGTGCGTCTTTCCGGTTCCCCGCCGGCCGTAGAGGACCTGGTGCTCGGGCAACTCGAGCATCGTCACCAGCGGCTCGACGGCGACGAACGTCCGCCGGAGGGTGTCCGCGTCCGCATTCTCCGCGCGTTTCGCGATACGCATGAAGAGGGTGTTCAGGGACCCGGTGGACATGGTGACATCCTCGAGGGGGTAAACGAAGGCGCTCCGGCAGGGCGCGCCGGGCATCACCGAGGGGCACGTGGTGTGGTCCGGACAACGGGCGGCATCGAGCTTTCGTGCTCGTGGCGAGCGTAAAGGCAGCCCGAGAGGATATGGCCCCACCCCCAGGGGGCCGCTTTTCCCACCACGCAAAGCGGTCCCGACGCGCCGGCGACGCTACGACTGCATCGTTTCCGCGGTTTCCCGCTCATTCCGGGCGCGGTCAAGGGAAGAACCGGAATGGCGCGGGGGGCGCGCCGGGCTCGGACAGACGGACCTCGGCAGGAGCGCCCGACGTTGCTGACCAGCGTGTCACCGTGCGCGACTGGCGTGACCCGCCGCGACCCGATGCACGGTCGAGCCGCCCCAGGTGGCCGCCGCCCGCCGACATCGCCGGGATCGCCGCCCTCAATCGAGCACGTCACGGTGACCGGGTTCCAGCGTGCCGCGCTGTCGCGCCACCGTTCATCGGGGTGCCGACGCTGTCGCCGGCGTACGGGCTCGCGACATACTGCAGATCCTGATGGAGCATCCCTACGGACGTCGATCTCAACGAGGTCTTGAGCGTGCATCCTGTCGTTGCGTCGCGCGGCAGGCCCATGGCCTGCCGCCCTCCGCCGTCGGGACCGCGCGCGACTCTACGAGGGCCCCGCGCGGAGCGCGGCGACTCTCCTCAGGAGCCAGATCCACCCACGAGAAGGGAGACGAAGTTGCGCATCACGGATCCCGGACCGCGACCTAACGCCTTCGACATCGAGAAGGCCACCGTCGAGAACGATGCCTACCGAACCGTTGCCTGGACCGGGAAATACCTCCAGGTCACCCTCATGTCCATCCCGGTCGGCCAGTCCATCGGGCTGGAGGTCCACCCCGAAACCGACCAGTTCCTGCGCCTGGAAGCCGGCAAGGGCACATGCGTCATGGGCCCAAGCCAGCACCAGCTCGACTTCGAGCAGCCCGTCGAGGACGACTGGTCCATCCAGGTCCCGGCAGGCGTCTGGCACAACGTCATCAACACGGGACAGGAGCCGATGCGCCTCTACGCGATCTACGCCCCGGTCCACCACGCGCGAGGCATCGTCCAGGCCACGGCGCAGGACGCCGAGCGCGACGAGGAGGCCGGCACCGACGAGCCGCCCGCCTGGACCGTTCAGCCGGGCTCTTCCTCCCCGGACCAGCACGCCGACTGATATCCAGCGAGGGTGGGCCGGTGCGCCAGGGGTGGGTGCAACCGCAGTGAGCGGGTCAGACCCGGCGGAAGATGAGCGCGCGCTTGACCTCTTGGATCGCCTTGGTGACCTGGATGCCGCGCGGGCACGCCTCGGTGCAGTTGAAGGTCGTGCGGCAGCGCCACACGCCTTCCTTCTCGTTGAGGATCTCCAGGCGCTCGTCGGCCGCGTCGTCGCGCGAGTCGAAGATGAACCGGTGCGCGTTGACGATGGCCGCGGGGCCGAAGTACGCGCCGTCGGTCCAGAAGACTGGGCACGACGTCGTACAGGCCGCGCAGAGGATGCACTTGGTGGTGTCGTCGAAGCGCTCCCGGTCGGGCGGGGACTGTAGCCGCTCCCGGGTGGGCTCGTGCCCGTGCGCGACCAAGAACGGCTTGACCTCGCGGTAGGCCTCGAAGAACGGCTCCATGTCGACGACGAGGTCCTTCTCGACCCCAAGACCCTTGATCGGCTCGACGAGCACGGTGCCGCCGGCGAGGTCGCGCACCAGCGTCTTGCACGCGAGGCGGTTGACGCCGTTGATGCGTATCGCGTCCGAGCCGCAGATCCCGTGCGCGCAGGAGCGGCGGAACGTCAACGTCCCGTCGATCTCCCACTTGACCTTGTGCAGCGCGTCGAGCAGCCGGTCGTTGGGGTCGGCGTCGATCGTGTAGGTCTCCCAGTGCGGCTCGTCGTCGATCTCCGGGTTGAACCGCCGGATTTTCAGGGTGAGGTCCATGTCTCCCCGCTCGCTCGCTCGTCCGCCCGCGCCTCCGATTGGCGACCGAGGTCAGTACTTGCGCTCCATCGGTTGGTAGCGCGTCATCACGACCGGCTTGTAGTCCAGTCGGATGTCACCGTCCGGCAGCCGGTACGCCATCGTGTGTCGCAGGAAGTTCTCGTCGTCCCGGCTCGGGTAGTCCTCGCGGAAGTGCCCGCCGCGCGACTCGGTTCGGGCGAGGGCCGACACGACGAGCACCTCGGCGAGGTCGAGCAGGAAGCCGAGCTCGACCGCCTCGAGCAGGTCGGTGTTGAACCGCTTGCCCTTGTCCATCACCGTGACGCCCTGGTACCGCGACTTGAGGACGTCGGTGTCGGCCTTCGCCTGCTTCAGCGTCGCCTCGGTCCGGTAGACCGACGCGTTGACGTCCATGGTCTCCTGCAGGTCGCGGCGGATCGCGGCGACCGGTTCCCCCCGGTCGTTCGTGACGATGCGGGTCACCATGTCCTGGACGAGCCACGCGGCGTCGTCGGGGAGGGCGGCGAACTCGGTCATCGCGGCGTGCTCCGCCGCCGCGATCCCGGCCCGTCGCCCGAAGACGTTGATGTCCAGCAGCGAGTTGGTGCCGAGCCGGTTCGCGCCGTGCACCGAGACGCAGGCGACCTCGCCGGCGGCGTAGAGCCCGGGCACGACGTCGGTGTTGGTGGCCAGCACCTCGGCGTCGATCGTGGTCGGGATCCCGCCCATCGCGTAGTGGGCGGTCGGCTGGATCGGGACCGGGTCCGTGTAGGGCTCGATCCCGAGGTAGGTCCGGGCGAACTCGGTGATGTCGGGGAGCTTCGCGTCGAGCTGCTCTCGCGGCAGGTGGGTCAGATCGAGCAGGACGTGGTCGCCGTCGGGACCGGCTCCGCGTCCCTGCCGGATCTCGGTGTAGATCGCCCGCGACACCATGTCGCGCGGCGCCAGGTCCTTGATGGTGGGTGCGTAGCGCTCCATGAAGCGCTCGCCGTCCTTGTTGCGCAGGATCCCGCCCTCGCCGCGGGCCGCCTCCGACAGCAGGATCCCCATCTTCCAGATGCCGGTCGGGTGGAACTGGAAGAACTCCATGTCCTCCAGCGGCAGCCCGCGCCGCCACACGATCCCCATGCCGTCGCCGGTGAGCGTGTGCGCGTTCGACGTCACCTTGAACACCTTGCCGAATCCGCCGGTGGCGAACACGACGGATTTCGCGGCGAACACGTGAATCTCGCCGGTCGCGAGCTCGTAGGCGACGACCCCCGCCGTCCGCCCCTCGGCCAGCAGCAGGTCGAGGACGTAGAACTCGTTGAAGAACTCGACGTTCTCCTTGACGCAGTTCTGGTACAGCGTCTGCAGGATCATGTGACCGGTGCGGTCGGCGGCGTAGCACGAGCGACGGACCGCGGCCTCCCCGTGGTTGCGCGTGTGCCCGCCGAACCTCCGCTGGTCGATCGTGCCCCCGGGTGTCCGCGAGAACGGCAGGCCCATCTTCTCGAGGTCGAGGACGGCGTCGATCGCCTCCCGGCACATGATCTCGGCGGCGTCCTGGTCGACGAGGTAGTCACCGCCCTTGACCGTGTCGAACGTGTGCCACTCCCAGTTGTCCTCCTCGACGTTCGCCAGGGCGGCGCACATCCCGCCCTGCGCGGCGCCGGTGTGGGAGCGCGTGGGGTACAGCTTGGTCAGTACGGCGGTACGCGCCCGCTTGGTCGACTCGAGCGCGGCGCGCATCCCGGCGCCGCCCGCGCCGACGATCACGACGTCGTACCGGTGGATCTGCATCGCGCGACCGCCTCAGCTCAGGTTGGGGTCGAAGGTGAAGATGACCAGTGTGCCGAGGAACAACACGACCACCGCGGACGTGTACAGCAGCATCTTCAGCCAGAACCGGGTGCTGTCCCGCTCGGCGTAGTCGTTCACGATGGTGCGCAGCCCGTTGACCCCGTGCAGCTCGGCGAGCCACAGCTGCAGCAGGTCCCAGGTCTGCCAGAACGGCGAGGACCAGCGCCCGGCGACGAAGGCGAAGTTGATGCGGTGCACGCCACCGTCGAGGATGTTCATCACGAGCAGGTGCCCCAGCACCAGGAACACCAGCAGCAACCCCGAGCCGCGCATGAACAGCCAGCTGTACAGCTCGAAGTTGGTTCGCGCGGTGCGGCCCTGGCGGCCAGTGCGGCTGCGGGGGGCCGGGAGGGTGAGCGGGCCCGCCCGCCCCGCGGCGCCCGCGTCGAGGTCGGCGTCGAGATCGGGGACGGCCATCACGCGCTCCCGAACAGTTCACGGACGGTGTACTCGAGCATGAAATACGCCCCGGGCACCATGAGGACCACCCAGATCACCAGCACGGCCCACAGCATCTGGCGCTGGAACCGCGGCCCCTTCTCCCAGAAGTCGATCGCGATGACGCGCAGCCCGTTCAGCGCGTGGTAAAGCACGGCGCCGACCAGGCCGACCTCTATGACGTTGACGAAGGGGTTCTTGTAAAGCTCGAGGGTCCGGTCGTAGGTCTGCGGTGACACCCGGACCAGCGCGGTGTCGAGCACGTGCGCGAACAGGAAGAAGAAGATGAGCACGCCGGTGATGCGGTGGGCCACCCACGACCACATGCCCTCGCGGCCGCGGTAGAGCGTCCCTGCTGGCACGGGGCCTCCCTGCGCGCGCCTGCGGCCAGCGGCGGACCGCGGGCCGCGCGGCGGACGATCCGCCGCCGCGGCCCATGCTAGCCACGCTGGCTGGGTCCGAAGCAGGAGCGTCCGCCGCCGATCGGCCCGTGTCGGGGAGATCGTCGGGGACGGTCGCCCGCGTGAATTTCGTCGTTTCGCACCCCGGCGATCATCCGACGAGCGGACGAGCGCGGTCACGGGCGAAACGAGGCGAGCATCGCGGCGCGCTCGTCCTGCGCCCGCGCCCAGTCGGACGTCTTGGTCTGGAACCAGACCAGGTAGCCGGTCCCGTCGAGCACGAACCCGCGGACCACCGCGTGCAGGTCCGCGCCCGCGTCGCGGTAGGTGAACTCCCAGTCGGTCGCGTCCCGGCCGCGGAAGCGCAGGTCGCGCATCCCGAGGTTGCGGTACGCCGGCTGCGACGCGCCGAACGATCCGGCGAGCGACTCGACCAGGCCCCGGGGGGACACCGGGCCGGGGCGGGTGCCGACGGCCACGTAGCCGTAGCCGGGCTTGCGGAGCCGCACGAACCCGCCCGCCGGCTGCGGCGTCCACGACGGGGTGGCCACCGACCATCCCTCGGTCGGCGAGGTGTAGCGGACCCAGTCGGCGGGCACCGGGCCGTGCCCGGGGTCGAACGGGCCGTCGGTCGCCGCCGCGCGGCCCGCGGTGCCGCCCGGGCCCCCGCCTCCGCCGGTGAACCGGGGCACGATCGCGATCCCGGCGACCACGACGGCGATGCTCGCGGCGAGCACGGCGACCAGCGCGAGCACCCGGCGGTGGACGCGGACGCCGCGTGTGCGGCGCGCCGCGCCCATCGGGGGCTGGGCCAGTGACCGGGTGGGTGTCGGGGAGGGTGGGTGGGGCGCGGGGAACGTGCGGGTCGGCGTCGGCGCGGCGGTGTCCGCGGTCCGGGTGTCGGCCGCTCGCGACGCCGTCGCGCTGCCGCCCGTCCGCGCCACCTCCTCGAGCGCCGCCCGCACCTCACCGGGGGCGGGTCGCGCGGCCGGGTCCTTGCGCAGCAGCGCGGCGAGCAGCGGCGCGAGCGGGCCCGCGTGCGCGGCCGGCGGCGGGTCCTCGGTGACGATCGCGTGGAGCGTGGTGAGCGGGTCGGCGCGCTGGAACGGGGACCGACCCTCGACCGCGGCGTACAGCGTCGTGCCGAGCGAGAACAGGTCCGCGGGCGGCCCGAGCGGGGCCCCCCGCGCGCGTTCGGGTGACATGTAGGCGGGGCTCCCGACGATCTCGCCGGTTCGGGTCAGCGCGGGATCGCCCGCCTGACGGGCGATCCCGAAGTCGGTGAGGACGACGCGCCCGTTCTCGCACAGCTGCACGTTCGCCGGCTTGACGTCCCGGTGCACCACGCCGACCCGGTGCGCCGCCTCGAGCGCGTCGAGCAGCGCGAGCCCCACCCGGGCGACCTGCGCGGGCGCAAGCGGCCCGTCGGCGCCGACGGCCGCGTCGAGGGTGCGCCCGGTCAGCAGCTCCATGACGATCCACGGCTCGCCCGCGTCCTCCACGACATCGTAGATCCGCACCGCATTCGGGTGGTCGATCGCCGCCGCCGTGCGCGCCTCCCGGAGCAGCCGCTCGCCGAGCGCGCCCCGCTGCGCGGGATCCCCGCCGGGCGGGAGGGCGACCTCCTTGACGGCCACCGGGCGGTTGAGGATCTCGTCGTGGGCGAGCCACACGGTGCCCATCCCGCCGCGGCCGATCGGCCGGCGCAGGCGGTAGCGCCCG
>DATGDX010000247.1:0-2550 GCA_035310665.1 Mycobacteriales bacterium
CCGGTAGGCGGCGGAGGTGATCACGTCGTCGGAACGGCCCTCGAACCACAGGTACCCGTCCGCGTCGCGGGCCGCCTTGTCGCCGGTGTAGTACCACCCGTCGCGGAACGCGGCCGCGGTGGCGTTGGGGTCCTTGTGGTAGCCGACGAACAGGCCCACCGGGCGGGGGTCGACCTGCACGGCGCCGTGGCCGACCACGTCGTCCGGCGCCGGCTTGCCCTCGTCGTCGAGCACCTCCACCACGTAGCCCGGGGTGGCGCGCCCCATCGAGCCGGGCTTGACGGGCATGGCGCGGAAGTTCGCCACCACGTTCGTCGTCTCGGTCTGGCCGTAGCCGTCGTAGACCGGCAACCCCGTCCCCTGCTGCCAGACCCGGATCACCTCCGGGTTCAGCGGCTCCCCGGCGCTGGTGCAGTGCCGCAGGCGGGACAGGTCGTACGCCGTGAGATCGGCGAGCACGAGCAGTCGGTACAGGGTCGGCGGCGCGCAGAACGACGTAATGCCGTGTGTGCTCACGATGCGCAGGATCGTGTCGGCGTCCGGCTTGCCGAGCGCGACCTGGACCACGGTCGCGCGCTCGTGCCACTGCCCGAACAGCCCACCCCAGGCCGCCTTCGCCCAGCCGGTGTCCGACACCGTCCAGTGCAGGTCGCCCTCCCGCAGGTCGTGCCAGAAGCGGGCGGTGGTGACGTGCCCCAGGGAGTACGACGCCTGCGTGTGCAGCACCATTTTCGGGTAGCTGACCGTGCCGCTCGTGAAGTAGACGAGCATCGGGTCGTCGGCGGCGGTCGGGTCGGCCGGCGTGGGCCCGTCGCCCGCGGCGGCGAGGAGCTCGTCGAGGTCCGACCACCCGTCGGGCGCACCGGCCCCGGCGGGGGACCAGCACAGGCGGTGCCGCAGCGTGGGGAGCCTGTCCGCGACCGCGTCGACCTTCTGCGCGCCGTCCGGCTCGGTCACCGCGGCGATCGCCTCGGCCCGGCTGATCCGGTACGCGATGTCCTTCCCGGTCAGCAGGTTCGGCCCGGGCATCGGGATCGCCCCGATGCGGATCGCGCCCAGCATGACCGTGTACCACGCGGGCACCCGCGGGAGCATCACGAACACCGGGTCGCCCTTGCGGATGCCCAGCTCGAGCAGCGCCCGGGCGGCGCGGCGCGACTCTCGGGCAAGGTCCGCGGTCGTCTGCCGCGCGACGACACCTCCCTGCCCGTCGAGGGAGAGCAGCGCGGGCGCGTCCGGCGCGTCCGCAGCCCAGCGCTCGACGATGTCGAACACCGGGTTGAAGCGATCGGGCACGTCGATGCGGAACGTCGCGTGCGTCTCGTCGTACGACCTCAGGTTGGGGACCGCGTTCCTGCCCGGCGCCTGCGTCATCGTGGACCTCCCTGTCCGCGCTCGGTGTCGCGCACGGTAGTCGCCGGTCCAGGCGCGGCGCGACTCGCGGCGATGGACACGGGGTCCAGCGGGGGGCCGGCGTTCCGGATGCGTCCGGGGGTGCGCGACAGGCGGGCGACGACGTTCTGCATGAGCACGCCGTCCACCTCGACCAGCGCCTCGCGGGCCCGCACGTGCGGGTGGGCGACGACGGCCGCCATGTCCTGCACCGGGGCGATCGCGGCGTCCGCCGCCTCGAACGCGGAGATCACCTCGCCGGAGGGGCGCGCGCTGATCCAGCCGCGAACGAGCGCGTCGAGGGCCTCGCGGTGGGCCATGCGCGCGGGCGCGGTGGTGAACCTCGGGTCGTCCGCGGCGCCCACGAGCCGCAGCACCCGCCGGGCGACCGACTCCGCGGTCGCGGACACGGCGACCCAGTGGCCGTCGGAGCAGCGGTAGGTGCCCCGCGGCACCGAGTACGGCAGACCCGAGCCGAGCCGGGGCTGCAGGTACCCGAGGTGGGCGTACGCCGTCGGCAGCGGGCCCATGAGCTGGAGCATCGACTCGAGCAGGTTCACGTCGACGACCTGCCCCTCCCCGGTGCGCTCCGCGTGCCGCAGGGCGAGCAGGGTCGCGAACGCGCCGACGAGCGCGGTGACCTCGTCGGTCAGGGCGATCGGCGGCAGGAGCGGCCCGCGGTCCGGCTCGCCGCTGATCGCGGCGAATCCGGACAGGGCCTCCGCGAGCGTGGCGAACCCGGGGCGCGAAGCGTAGGGCCCGTCCTGCCCGAAGCCCGTCACCCGGGTGACGACCAGGCGGGGGTTGCGCCCGTGCAGCGCCTCGGGGGCGAGGCCGAGGGACTCGAGCTTGCCGGGGCGCATGTTCTCGATGAGCACGTCGGCGTCGGCGAGCAGGGCGAGCAGGCGATCCCGATCGGAGTCGGCCGTGAGGTCCAGGACGACGCTCCGCTTGCCCCGATTGATGATCTTGTGGAAGTAGGCGTCGGGGTCGTCGGCGTCGCGCCACCCCATCCGCCGGTTCGGGTCACCGCCCGGTGGTTCGACCTTGACGACGTCCGCGCCGAAGTCGGCGAGGTACTTGCCGATGCCGGGTCCGGCGAGCACCGTCGCGAGCTCGACGACCCGCACCCCGCCCAGGGCCTGCGCTTCGGTCACC
>DATGDX010000248.1:0-1717 GCA_035310665.1 Mycobacteriales bacterium
ATCAACGCCTCCGGGTTGGACCCCCGCCCTCCGGCGCGACAGCCGGGACAGCGGCATGCGCCCAAACCGAAAGACAGCCGTTCACACCAATCACCGCGACCGCTACGCCAAATCTCGTGATCACATGCAAGATCGAGGCTAGTGCCCATTGCCGCGACGGCTGCCACGGCCGATACGACCGATCGGCGTCAAGCCATCGACATCGTCTCGCGGATGACGCTTGCCGAGAAGGTCGGCCAGCTGTTCGTCTGGAGGTCAACGGTGACCGGGCCGACACGACTGATCGGAAGGACGTGGCCGCGAACCGGGCGGCGTACGGCGTGGACAACGCCGAGCAGCTCGTGGACAGGTACCACGTCGGTAGATTCACCTACTTCACGCGGACCAACAACACGAAGAACCCGGGGCAGATCGCCGCTCTGTCCAACGGGATCCAGCGGGCGGCGATGCACCAGCGCGTCGCGATCCCGATGCTCATCAGCACCGACCAGGAGCAGGGCCTGGTCAATCGAATCGGTCCCCCGTTCACACAGTTCCCCGGGTCGATGGCCCTCGGCGCAAGCCGCCAGGCGAGGTCGGACGCGGCCGAGGCGGCGTGGGTCACCGGGCGCGAGCTCGCAGCGACCGGCGTCAACCAGAACCTCGCGCCGGTGGCCGACGTCAACCTCAACCCGCGCAACCCGGTCATCGGGGTGCGCTCGTTCGGGTCGGACCCGAGTTCGGTCGCCCGGCTGACCGTGGCGCAGGTGACCGGGCTCCGCAGGGCCGGCGTCGTCGCGACCGCCAAGCACTTCCCCGGTCACGGCGACACCACGACCGACAGCCATCTGCAGCTGCCGGTCATCACGCACACCCGCCGCCAGGTCGCCGTGGTCGACCTGCCCCCCTTCCGCGCCGCGATTCGGCACGGCGTCAAGCCATCATGACCGCGCACATCGCGGTGCCGGCACTCGACCCCTCCGGCGACCCGGCGACCCTCTCCAAGCCGATCATCACCGGGATCCTCCGCGAGCAGCTCGGGTTCGATGGCGTGGTCGTCGCGGATGCGCTCGACATGCGCGGCGCCCGGCAGAAGTACCCCGACGCTCGCGTGCCGGTGCTCGCCCTCAAGGCGGGCGTGGATCAGTTGCTCATGCCGCCGCGTTTCCCCGTCGCGTACAACGCGGTGCTCTCCGCGGTGCGCCGCGGCGAGCTGCCCGAAGCGCGCATCGACGCGTCGGTCGTCCGGATTCTGCGCCCTCAAGCTGCGCCACGGCCTGCTCGCGCACCCGTACGTCGACGAGTCGCGGGTGCCGGGTCGCGTCGGCTCACGAAGCCATCTCGAGGTGGCGCGGCAGGTCACGAACCGGACCGTCACCCTGGTCAAGGACGACGCCCGGTCGCTGCCGCTGGCACCCGGTGCGCGCGTACTCGTTGTCGGCGAACGTCCCACCGCGACGACGCTGGCCCGTGCCATCACCGGCCCGCGGTGCCACAGCGGGCGCACTCGCGGCCGCGACCGACCCGACCCCGCAGCAGATCCGGGCGGCCGCCGCACGGGCCCGCACGCATGACGTCGTCGTCGTCACCACGGCGAACGCCGGACAGGCCGGCCGCACCCGGCAACGCGCGCTGGTCCAGGCGGTTCTTCGCACCAGCAGGCGGGTCGTCGTCGCCGCCGTCGCGACGCCCTACGACATCGCCCTCTTTCCGGGCGCGCCGACCTACCTCGCGACGT
>DATGDX010000249.1:0-2062 GCA_035310665.1 Mycobacteriales bacterium
CCACGCCGCCTCGTCCCGCGCCCCGTCGGCCCGCAGCGCCGCGACCGCGTCGTACGCCTCGGCCAGCGCGTGGTGGGTGTTGTCGTGCGCGAACAGCCCGAGCCGGCCGAACGTCGTGACCCGCGGCAGCGCCCGCGCCCAGGCGTCCAGCGCCGCCAGCCGCGCGGCGTGCCCCACCTCGTAGACCGGGTAGACGTGCGGCAGCCGGCGCACGTGTGCCCCGGCGAGCCGCACCGGGGGCAGCCCGACCCGGGCCAGCCCGTCGGCGACCGCGCGGACCAGGTCCTCGTCCGGCGCGCTCCACGTCGCGTCGCCGACGTCGCAGGGGATCTCCGCGCAGAGCACGGTCCGGTCCGTCGGGTCCGCCGCGCTGTCCCGGTAGTTCGCGGGCTCGCTGATCCGGGTCACGGCGATCTCCGGGCCGGGCAGGTAGTGCGCGTCGTACGGCGTCCAGCGCCGCGGCCCCTCGTGCACCAGGTACACGAGGACCATCGCGCGGAACCGCAGCGGCGGGTCGGGGACGGGGCCGCCCGCGAGCCGGGCCAGCAGCGGCAGCGGGACCGTGGACAGCACGTGCCCCGCGTCCACCCCGTCCCCGTCGATGCCCTGGACGCCGACCCGGTCGCCGGTCCCCTCGACCCCGGTCACCTCGGTGCCGAGGCGGATCTCGGCGCCGGCGTCGGTCGCCGCCGCCGCCAGGGCCTCGACGATCTGCCCGAACCCGCGCCGGGGGTAGTGGAACACGCGCCCCTGCTCGTCGCGGCCGCGCAGCAGCCGGGCGACGATCTTCCACGGGGTGTCAGCGGTGACCCGGCGGCGGGCCTGCTCCCCGTCGATCCGCTCCGGCGGCAGCCCCCACAGCTTCTCGGCGTACGGCGCGTGGAGCGCGGTGGACAGCCGCCCGCCGAGCCCGACGCGCAGCACCTCGACGTAGGTGTCGGCGCGGGGG
This sequence comes from Mycobacteriales bacterium, assembly GCA_035310665.1. Classification (GTDB taxonomy): domain Bacteria; phylum Actinomycetota; class Actinomycetes; order DATGDX01; family DATGDX01; genus DATGDX01. The sequence continues at coordinate 950 of DATGDX010000249.1, forward strand.
CGGCGCAGCGGGGCGGTGAGCGCGTCGAGGGCGATCCCCGCGGTCAGCGAGGGCGGCAGCGCGCGCAGGAGCTCGCCGGCGCGCAGCGGGAACCCGACCCAGCGACCGGCGACCCGCAGCCGGCCGTTGCGGGGCCGGGTCTGCAGGTCGGCGCCGAGCAGCCGGCGCAGGTCGGCGAGCACGCGCGACGGGATGGCCGGGTGCAGCCGGTGGCTGCCCAGGTCGACGCGGACCCCGGCCACCTCGATGCTCGCCGCGAGCCCGCCGACGTGGCGGTTGCGCTCGAGCACGACGACGGAGCGGCCGCTGCGGGCCGTCTGCGTCGCGGCCGCGAGCCCGGCCGGGCCCGCGCCGAGCACGACGACGTCCGCGCTCCCGGTCATTCCTGCCGGGGCAGAGCGGTGAGCACCCGGACGATGAACGTGTGGAACTCCTCCATGAAGTTCTGCAGGAACTCCGCTGTGCTCGGGTCCGTGATCTCGCCGTCGCCGGCGATCAGCCCGGGGCTGAAGGTGATGTAGGCCTCGGGCGCGTTCATCTGCGGCGAGTTGCAGAAGCTGAGCACGCTCCGCAGGCTCTGCTGCGCCACCGCCGTCCCCACCCGGCCGGGGGACGCCCCGATCACCGCCGACGGCTTGTGCGCGAACGAGTTCTGCCCCCACGGCCGGCTCGCCCAGTCGATCGCGTTCTTCAGGCCACCGGGGATGGAGCGGTTGTACTCCGGGGTCACGAACAGCACCGCGTCGACCCTCGCCAGCGCCTCCTTCAGCGCCCGGCCCTCCGGCGGGTAGTCGGCGTCGTAATCGTAGCTGTAGAGCGGCAGATCCTTGATCGGGATCTCCTCGAACTCGAGCTCCGGCGGGGCCAGGCGGATCAGGGCCTTGGACAGGGTCCGGTTGATCGAACCCTTCGCGAGGCTCCCCACGAGGTAGCCGACCTTGTACGTCGCCATACCAGTCGTCCTTCCTTTCCGTCGGGTGGCGGCGATGCCAGTGTGCAACCTCTCGTCACCTTTGCCCGTGGCGCACCCAACCGCCGGGGCGGGCCGAATCAACAACCGGCGCTAATAAGGTGTCGAGCACCCAGACGGGTGGCGAAAGCATTGCTGAGTTG
>DATGDX010000250.1:0-4191 GCA_035310665.1 Mycobacteriales bacterium
CCACGTCATGTGGTCGGCGCTGTCCACGTCGGTGCGGGCGACGACGTCGACGACCTCGAGCCCGCCGGGCCGGGCGGGTTCGAGGACGACCGCGGCCGCCGCGTCGGAGAACAGCGCGTGGGCGACCATCTGCTGGATGTCAGTCAGCCGGGGCGGGTGCCGGTCCGGGGGGGCCGGCTGGATGTGCAGGCTGGTCAGCTCCAGGCAGAGCAGCACCGCGGGACGGGCGCGGGCGGCGACGAAGTCGGCGACCGCGGCGAGTCCGGGCACCGCGGCGTAGCAGCCCATGTGCCCGACCGCGAGGCGCCGGACGGTGTCGCGCATACCGAGGTCCCGGGAGAGCAGGATGTCGAGCCCCGGGGTCGCGTACCCCGTGCACGTGGCCACCGCGAACAGGCCGACGTCCGCGGGAGCGAGCCCCGCCGACGCGAGCGCCGCGGACACTGCCTCCTTGCCCAGCGGGAGCGCCTCGGCGACGTAGCGCTGCATCCGCGCACCGGTCCCCCACGTCGAGACGTCCTCGTCGACGGGGTTGACGACGCCGTGCCTGGTGGTGATGCCGCTGGAGCGCCAGATCCGCTCGGCGAGGCGCCCGTCGCGGTAGTAGCCGCGGAAGAACTCGTCCCACAGCCGCTGCTGGGACATGGGTGCCGGCACGGCGGACCCGAAGCCGGTGATGACCGCGGGCGTCACCATCGAGGCGTCACCGATCGGAGCCTCACCATCGGGGGATCTCCGCGGCCCGGTCCGGGTCCACGCCGAGGGCGGCCAGGCCGAGCCAGTCGGCGCAGACGTCGCTCGTCGCGGGCTGCAGCGCCCCGCAGCGCGCGTCGCGGAACAGCCGCTCGAGCGGGTGGCCGCGGCGGGTCGCCCCGGTGCCGCACGCCTCGAGCACGCTCGCGGCGACGCTCGCGGCAGTGTCCCCGGCGACGAGCTTCGCCCGCCAGATCTCGCGGCTGGTCGCCGGGGTCCCGGGTTCCTCGTCGACGCAGCGCGCCGCCGCCCGCACCTGCGCCCGGGCGGCCGCCACCGCCGCGTCGGCGCGGCCGAGCCGGGCCCGCACGAGCGGCAGCCGGGCGAGCCCGTGGTCGTTGGCGTGGGTGGCCGCGGCGTCCAGGGCGGCCTGGGCGAGCCCCGCGTAGACCGCGGCGTACGACGCGACGAGCCACTGCGGCATGGCACTCGCGAGCGGCAGGGCGAGCCCCTCGACCCCGCCGACGAGGGCGTCGGCCGGGACGACGACGTCGAGGTGCAGGTCGTTGCTCGCCGTCGCCCGCATCCCCAGCGCGTCCCAGGTCTCCTCCACGGTCACGCCCGGGCCGGCGGGAACGAGGAAGTGGGAGACCCGCTCCCCGTTGCGCGCCGCCACGAGGTACCCGTCCGCGTGCCCAGCGCCGCTGCAGAACGCCTTGGAGCCGGCGATGCGCCACCCGCCGGCGACGGGGACGTAGCTGGTGCGCAGCTGCGACAGCCGGGACCCGACGCCCCGCTCGGACATCGCCACGGCGTAGAACGCGCCGTCCTCCACTGTGGCCCGCAACACCCGGTCGCGCATCGCGAAGAACGTCGGCGGCACGCCGAGCGCGGCCGCGGCGTCGTCCGGGGTCAGCGCGAGCGCACCGGTGACCGACGCGTGCATGTTGAACACCAGCGCGGTCGCGGCGGAGCCCTCGGCGAGCACCATGGCGACCTCGGCGTACTGCGCGAACGACGCCCCGACGCCGCCGAGCCGGGCCGGTGTCATCAGCGCCAGCAACCCGGCCGCGGCGAGGTCGGCGACGTCGTCGACGGAAAACGTGCCGTCGCGGTCGTGCGCGGCGGCCCGTTTCGCGAACGCCGGGACGAGGCCGCGCGCCGCGTCGAGTGCCTCCGCCGGCGTCACCGCTTGTCTCCCCACGCCTGGAACAGCGCGGCGGTGACGCGGGTCGCGACCATCGGGACGTCCGGCCGCCGGCGCACGAGCCACAGCAGGTATCCGGGGATGCCGGGACGCAGCCCCTGCAGGCGCAGGGCGGGGATGCCGTGGCGCGCGCACGCCTGCCGCAGTCGCTCGCGGTCGACGAACAGCGCCGGGTCGTGCAGCCGGGGGGGCGGCCCGGCGGGCAGCCGTTCGCCCACGGTGACCACGAGGAACCGCGCCAACCAGGTGTCGGCGACCGTGTCGAGGACGAGCCGTCCGCCGGGTTTGAGCACCCGGCAGGCCTCCGCGATCGCGCGCTCGACGTCGGGGACGTGCTCGAGGAGTTCCCCGGCGACGACCACGTCCGCGCTGGCGTCCGCGAGCGGGAGCGCGAGCGCGTCCCCGCGGACCGCCTCAACGCCGTGCACGCGGGCGGTGCCCGCGGCGGTGGGGGACAGGTCCACCCCTACGTGCCGGTAGCCCTTCGCGGCGACGTACGGCGCGAGCAACCCGCCCCCGCAGGCGACGTCGAGCAGCACGGCCCCGGGGTGCGTGGCGGGCGGGACGAGCCGGGCCCGCGCCGCGTTGATCCACGCCAGCATCGCGAACTCTCCGCGGGGGGCCCACCACTGGTCGGCCAGGTCGTCGTACTGCCCCGGGTCGTTGCGCGGCCGGACCGGAGCGCCGGGGCTCCCCCGGCGTAGCTGCAGCATCCGGCAAGGCTGGCACAGCAGCGGGACGGGCTCCGCACGCCCCTCGGGCACGTCGTGCGGGGGGCGGCTGGTAGGACGGTGCCGTGCGTACGGGGTCGGGGACGCTGCGCGCACTCGTGCGTGCCTGCCACCCCGAGCCGACCGTGACCGTGACGGCGGTCGCCGCGGCGTTCGCGGCGAGCGTGGGCCGCGGCGCCGCCGGTACGGTCGCGGTCGCCGCCGCCGTGCTGGCCGGCCAGGTGTCGGTCGGGTGGAGCAACGACTGGGTCGATCGTGAGCGGGACGCGCGGGCGGGCAGGCGGGACAAGCCGGTGGCCCGCGGAGCGCTGCCCGGCGGTGCGGTCGCCGCCGCGGCGCTCGCCGCGCTCACCGCCGCGGTGCCGCTGTCGTTCCTGTCCGGGTGGCGCGCCGCGCTCGCGCACCTCGCGGCGCTCGCCGCGGCGTGGGCCTACAACCTGGGCGTGAAGGCGACGCTGCTCTCGCCGCTGCCGTACGCCGTCGCCTTCGCCCTGTTGCCGGCCTTCGTCGTCCTCGGCCTGCCCGGTCACCCGCTCCCGCCGGGGTGGCTCGTTGCCGCCGGTGCCCTGCTCGGCGTCGGCGCGCACCTGGCGAACGCGCTGCCCGACATCCCCGACGACCTCGCCGCGGGCGTGCGCGGCCTGCCGCACCGCCTCGGCCCGGCCTGGTCCCGCCGGCTCGCCGCGGCGCTGCTGCTCGCCGCCTCCGCCCTCCTCGTGCTGGCACCGCCCGGGCCCCCGCGGCCGCTCCCGCTCGCCGGCCTGCTCGCGGCGGCGCTCACCGTCGCCGTCGGGGTCCTGCTCTCGGCCGGGACCGCCGGTCGGGTGGTGCGGATCGCGACCGGGGACAGGTCCCGGGCCCCGTTCCTCGTCGCGCTCGCCGTCGCGGGGCTCGACGTCGCGCTGCTCGTCGCCACCGGCGCCGACGTCGTTCCCCGTGGCTAGCGGCGAGGGTCGCCGGTGCGATCGCTACGCTGCTCGCCGGTTGCCCGCCCCCGCCTGAGGAGACGCGCCGTGAGCCGCACGCGCCGCCGCCACCCCCCGACCCTCGCGGCGCTCACCCGCCCCGCCCTGGTCGGGGCCGTCCTGTTCGCCGCGCCCGCGCTGGTCGGGTGCGAGGCCGGAATGAACGCGCAGACCGCCCAGCAGTACGGCCCCGTCGACGCGGCGACCGCTCGGGCGCAGGCGCTGCGCATCCAGAACGCTTTCCTCGCGCCGCCGACCGGGTCCGCACTCGCCGCCGGCAGCGACGCCCGGCTGTTCTTCACGGTCGTCAACCCCACCGACGACGACGACCGCCTGGTCCGCGTGGACGCGCGGGAGGCGCGGACCGCGCGGCTGTCGGGCGCGGTCGTGGTGCCCGCCCACACCCTGGTCACCGTGGGGTCGCCCCCGCGAACGGTGACCCTCGCCGGGTTGTCCCGGCAGCTGCGCCCCGGCCAGACGCTGGACGTCACGCTCGCGTTCGCCCGCGCCGGGACCGTCTCGCTGACGGTGCCGGTGGAGCTGAAGGAGGGGCCCGCCGCGACGATCGTCCCCGAGACGCCCCCCGCGCCGACCG
>DATGDX010000251.1:0-6518 GCA_035310665.1 Mycobacteriales bacterium
TCGAGCATGCGGGAGGTGGAGCGAGAGACCGCGGCATGGGTTCGGTGGTATAACACCGAGAGATTGCACTCCTCGATCGACTACTTGACCCCGATCGAGCGGGAAATGCGGCATGCTAACGCCATCGCCAAGCTGGCGAAGGCGAGCTAACCACAGCCTCTCGCGTTCCCAGTACGGTTCAGGTCACGGTGGCGACGCCGACACCAAGCACGCGCCAAACGCTGCCACTACGCCGCCCGGGATGCCTCACCCTAACTGCGGCTGTAGTACTAAGGCGGGACGGGGACATTGCCAAATGGGCGCGGATACCAGTGGACAAAAGCTGGCGAACTCCCGAATGACGGCTCCTTCGCGCTATGCGCAAGAACGGGAACGGACGGTAAAAGCGCGTTACCAGTGGCGCTCAGGTCCGCCGCGCTCAGGTCAGCACCGCCGCGACCCCGAAGCCCGCGGCCGCGACCAGCAGGCCGGCGGCCAGACTGCCGACGACGTTCGCGGACGCCTCGAGCAGCGCGCCGGTCTCGGCGAGCGCGAGCGTCTCCCACACCCACGTCGACCAGGTCGTGTAGCCGCCGGCGAACCCCGCGGACAGCACCACCGCGAGGGTGTCGGGCATCCCGTGGCGGAGGGCGAGTCCGGTGACGATCCCGAGCAACAGCGAGCCGGTGACGTTGACGGCGAACGTGCCCCACGGGAACACCGAGTCGTGCCGGGACCGCACGAACTGGTCGAGGGCGTAACGGGCGAGCGCCCCGACCGCGGCGGCGAGCCCGACCACCAGCGTGAGGATCACGTGGGAGCGGGAGCGGGGGTGCCCGACCGCCCCACGTACTTGAACACCTCCACGTCGTCGAGGATGACCAGCCCCTCGGTGATCAGCTCGTCGAGCTGGGGGAGGAAGGCCTGGATGCGGTCTGCGGCGTCGACGATGACGACGGCGAGCGGGAGGTCCTCGGACAGGCTGAGCAGCCGCGTGGTGTGGATTCGGCTGGACGCCCCGAATCCCTCGACACCACGGAACACGCTCGCCCCGGCCAGCCCACTGTGGTGTGCGCGCCGCACGATCTCGGCGTACAGCGGCTTGTGATGCCACGTGTCCGATTCCCCCACGAATATCGTGAGCCGCTGCGCGCGCCCCTGCAGTCGCATCGTCATCTCCCCGTCGTCATCTGCGCGTCGTCATCTGCGCGTCGTCATCGCCGCGCCGGTCGCGGGCGGTGGCGGTACGCCGCGATCGCGCGGCCGAGCACGAGTCCGAGCGACGCGGCGGACAGCCCGGCGAGCGTGCTGGCCAACAGGTAGACCGCCGCCACGTTCGCCCGGCCCTGCGCGGCGAGGTGATCGACCGCGGTCACCACCGACGAAAACGTGGTGAACGCGCCGAGGAATCCCGTGCCGAGGGCCGGACGGAGGTGGGTCGTGGGCGGCAGGATCTCGATCACGAGGACGAGCAGCAGCGCGAGGGCGAACGCCCCACTGGTGTTGATCAGGAAGATCGCCCACGGGAAGGACGACGCGGGGGCGGGCCAGGCCATTGTCACCGCGTAGCGGGCGAGGCCGCCCGCGAACCCCCCGACGAACACCGAGGCGAGGACCGTGGGCCGCAGCCGCGGGCGCGGACGTGGGCGCGGCCGCGCGGTGGGCAGGTTGGGGACCACCTCGGCCCCACCGACGAACTCGGTCACGGCAGCCTCCCACCCGCGGGTAGGGACCGTTGGCCACGACGACGGCGGTTGACGGCTGGCCCCACAGCCGTGATGCCGCGGCAGCCTAGCGTTCGGAGGACGGCATGGAGCTGCGCTCGCAGGTGTTCCGGCGGACGATTCTCGACCCGCGCGCGGGGTTCGCTCCGACGGAGGCGACGCTCGAGGTGCGCGAGGACCCGTTGACCGGGCACCGCAGCCGGATCCTCGTCGGCCAGGGCCCGTTGCTGCCGCCGACCGCGTTCGACCTCGACGCGTTGGCCGAGCAGACCCGGCCGACCTGCCCATTCTGCCCGGAACGGATCGACCGGGTCACGCCCCGGTTCCCGCCCGCGGTGCTCGCAGAGGGCACGATCCGGCGCGGCGAGGCGGTGCTGTTCCCGAACCTGCTGGCCTACGCGGCGTACGCCTCCGTCTCCGTGTACAGCCCCGCGCGGCACCACCTGCCGCTCGCGGCCATGACGCCCACGCTCGTGGGGGACGTCGTCGCGGTGCAGGTGGCGTTCGTCCGGGCAATGACCAGCCCCGACGCCGACGCATCCTGGGCGTCGATCAACGCGAACCACATGCTGCCCGCCGGAAGCTCGGTGTTCCACCCCCACATGCAGGCGACCGTGCACCCGGAGCCGTCCAACGAGCAGGGGCGTCTCGCCGCGGTGCCGCCCGAGCGGTTCCGCGACTACCTCGCGACCGAGCGCGCGGCGGGCGAGCGGTTCCTCGGGAACAGCGGGCGCGTGGACTGGCTGGCCGCGTTCGCGCCGCTCGCGGCCGGCGAGCTGCGCGCCTTCGTGCCCGGGGTGTCGAGCCCGGTCGAGCTGGACGACGACCTGGTCGCCGAGCTGGGGTGGGGGATCGCGACCGCGATGCAGTTGTACGGCGAGCTGGGGCACACCAGCTGCAACCTCGCGGTGTACGGCGCGCCGCCGGGGACGCCCGGGTATCCGCTGAACCTGCGGATGGTGCTGCGGTCGAACGTCTCGCCGCTGTACCGCTCGGACGTGAGCTGGCTGGAGCGGTTGCACGGCGAGGTCGCGAGCGACCTGCGTCCGGAGGACCTGGCGGAGCGGGCGGGGGGCCGTTTCGCCCGCTGACCTCGTTTGTGCGGGCCGGGGGTCGCTTCACACCCGGCTGCGGGCCGACCAACCGCCGTCGGACGCGATGACCTGCCCGGTGACCCATTCCGCCTCGTCACTCATCAGCCACGCGACCAGCCGGGCGGCGTCGGAGGGCCGACCCCACCGTCCGAGCGGGATGCGGCTCGCGATCCGGTCGCGCAGCTCCTCCGGGAGGTGAGCGCCCGTGTCGGTCGGCCCCGGGTCGACGCAGTTCACCGTGATTCGCTTCGCGGCGAGGGCGACCGCGAGGCTGGGCGTCAGTTGGTGCAACGCGGCCTTCGACGCGACGTAGGGGAGCTCGGCGGGCATCGCCTCGTGGTGCTGGCCGGACGTGAACAGCACCACGCGCCCACCCGCCCGGCCGTCGTGTTCGGCGGCGAACCGCTGGACCAGGAGCAAGGTGGCGCGGGTGTTGACGGCGTACGTCCGGTCGATTTCGGCCGCGGTCACCTGCTCTATCGACTGGTGGCTGCTGCGGGCGTGGGCCGCGACGACGGCGTCGAGGTGACCGTACTTGGCACGCGTGGCGTCGACCACGTCCGCCGGCGCCCGTCGGTCGGCGAAGTCCGAGGCGGTGGCGACGGCGTCGGCCCCGTGCGCCCGTAACTCCGCGAGCACCGCCTCCGTGCCGCCGACGTCCTCGCCCCACGGCTGCTCGGCATCGTGCGGCGACCCACGAGTGCAGGACGAGCCGCGCGCCGTCCTGCGCCAGCCGCCGTGCAATCGCCGCGCCGATCGCCGTGCGGCGGCCGACATCGGTGACGAGTACGGCGCGGCCAGCGAGCGGGCGCTGCGGCGTGGGCACGGCGGCGAGTCTGACAGTCGGTCCAACCGCTCAACGCCGGTGTGGGTCGGCCGATGACACGGACGTCATGGAACCGGCCTGCTTCGGTTCGCCAGGGACTCACCCGAAGGGAGAGCCATATGCTGGCTCGCATCCGAAAGGCGATGGAGGAGCGAGAGGGCGGGTTCACCCTCATCGAGCTCCTGGTCGTCATCATCATCATCGGCATTCTCGCCGCGATCGCCATTCCCACGTTCTTGAACCAGCGGGAAAAGGCTTGGAAGAAGGCGCTGGCAGCAGACCTGCGCAACAACGCGTCGCAGATGGAGGCGTTCTTCGACGAGAACAATGCCTATCCGACTGCAGCGCCCACCAGCGATCCCTATAAATTCAAGACGTCGGACAGCAATCAGGCGACGACAGTTGGACCCATCGCAACATCCAATCCTTCCGGCTACTGTCTCCAGGTGACTTCGAAGAAGACGTTCACTGGCAACACGATGTATCTGAGCAACGTGGACGGCGTTCCGAAGGCCGGAACTTGCCCGACCAGCTGATACTGGCGAAGAGGGGCGGCGCGGGGACGCGCCGCCCCTTCCTGCTTTCGCCCAACCGTCTGATCCTCATCGAGGCACGGAAACAACCAGATATGGGCCTGGCGGTGCCTGGACGGCGATCACGGTGAGAAGGCGAGGGCGGCGCGATGGCTATTCGTCGCTGGCCGTCTGGGCCGCTTCCTCCAACCGGGCCAGATCGACGCCGAACCGAATCTCCCCGCGAGGCGCCCGGACCACGACCTCGGCGGTTTGCGGTGACGCCCACGACGACACCGTCCCGTCCGGATGAAGCACGGTCAGGGTGATCGCGCCGAACACGTCGGTCACCGCCCAGAGGGCCAGCACAGCGTGGTCGAACAGCCAACGCCGGCGCCGACGGCCCACCAGTCGGGCGTCGCCGGCGCGCAGGTCTGACTCGGAAAGCACCTCGACCCACACGAGCGTCGCCGCGCCGGCGACGTCGACGAGGAGCCGTCCGAGCGCGCGAACGCGTGCTCGTCGCCCGCGATCGACGAGACCAGCACGGTCATCCCCGGCGGCCGCTGCGCGTCCAGCTGCGAGATCAATGCCGCTCGCACCGCCTCATGCGACGCCGACGGCGAGCCCTTGACCACGGGCACACCGTCCCAGACCTCGACGTCCTCCTCGAACTCGGGCGCAGAGGCAGGGGGTACCGACATTCCTCGAGGCTACCTCCGGCCCCTGCCTGATCAAGCTGCCCGCTGGTCCCACGGCTTCGGTGACACGCCGGGGCCGCCCGAATTCCCGGGACCAGCGGCGGGACCCGTCCGGCGCCCGGCGATCGGCCGGTCCCACGGTTTCGGTGACACGCCGAGGGCGCCCGAATTCCCGGGACCGGCGGCGGCCGACACGGCCCAGGCCGCCTGATTTCGCGGGACCAGCGCCCCGGGCCGGCGGGTCGCGGACGCTGAACGCTCAAGCCGGTGTCCCCCCGTGACGAGGAGGTGAGCGAGGAGGACGTCGTGATCGTGCCGGTCGCCGCCGGGGTACTGGGGCTGGTCATCGGCTCGTTCCTCAACGTCGTGGCGCGGCGGCTCCCCCGCGCGGAGTCGATCGTCGCCCCTGGCTCGCGGTGCCCGGCCTGCCGGCACCCCATTCGAGCCCGCGACAGCGTCCCCGTCATCTCCTGGCTCGCGCTGGAGGGCCGCTGCCGCGACTGCGCCGCGCCGATCAGCCCGCGGTACCCGCTCGTTGAGCTCCTGACCGGGCTGCTGTTCGCGGTCCTCGCCGTCCGGTTCGGCACCGCTGCGGAGCTCCCGGCGTACCTCTACCTCGCCGCCGCCGGGGTCGCGCTCACGCTCATCGACCTGGACGTGCGGCGGTTGCCGAACGCGCTGCTCACTATGGCACACTGTCCCCATGGATGCAAGTGCCCGAGCCGCGATCTACTGCCGGATTTCCAAGGATCCCGACGGGCGTCGGCTCGGTGTCGAACGCCAGCAGGAAGACTGCGAGGCGCTGTGCGAGCGCCGCGGCTGGGTCGTGGCGGGGGTCTACATCGACAACGACGTCTCGGCCGCCAGCGGTAAGCGGCGGCCCGAGTACCAGCGCATGCTCACCGACATTGAAGCCGGGAAGCTCGACGCCGTCGTCGTGTGGGCGCTGGACCGGTTGCACCGCCGCCCGGTCGAGCTTGAACACTTTCTCGACCTCGCGGACCGGCGCTCGACGATGCTCGCTTCGGTTGGCGGTGATGTCGACCTGTCCACCTACTCCGGGCGACTGCACGCACGGATCATGGGCGCGGTGGCTCGGGCTGAGAGCGACGCGAAATCGGATAGGAACAAGCGGGCCGCACTACAGGCGGCCCAGCAGGGGCGCTGGCACGGCGGCCGCCGGTGCTACGGCTACACAGCTGATGGCGCGGAGATCGTGCCCGAGGAGGCCGTGGAGATCCGGCGACTGGCCAAGGCGATCGTGAGCGGCGAGTCGCTCCACGCCCTCGCCAAGGATCTCCGCGCCCGCGGCGTGCCCACCTCTACCGGTGGTGAGTGGCGGTACCAAACGTTGCGCGATCTGCTGCGTCGGCCGCGGCTGGCCGGACTGTCGGGTTACCGGGGACAGGTCGTGGGTCGAGGGAACTGGCCGGCGATCCTCGACGAGGACACACACCGGGCCATCCGCGCCCTGCTGGACGACCCGACCCGGCGGAAGATGACCAGCAACAAGGTCAAGTGGTTGCTGTCGCATCTGGCGGAGTGCGGAGTCTGCCGGCGGCCGCTGACTACTTCGGGCACCGCCAATGGGCGGATGATCTACCGCTGCGAGACCCACATCGCCCGCAGCGCCGAACAGCTCGACGCCTTCGTCACCGAGCTTGTCATCGCCCGGCTGTCCC
>DATGDX010000252.1:0-1852 GCA_035310665.1 Mycobacteriales bacterium
GCCCGCCTCATCTGGCACGACCACCCTGAACCCGCCGCCGTGCTCCGCTGGTCACGATGGCGACGGCGACACCAAGCACGCGCCAAACGCTGCCACTACGCCGCCCGGCATGCCTCACCCTAACTGCGGCTGTAGTACTAAGTCTGCGAGCCATCTCATAAACGACTGTTTAAGGGACGAGTTGCGGCGACGCGACAGCTTCAGCCGCTGCGACGCAGGACATCGGCGAATGCCGCGACCACGGCGGTCGCGAGCACCCATCCGAGACCGATGAGGACGGTGGTGACCGCCAGCACCCGGCCGTGGGGAACCCACCGGCTGTATCCCAGGTCGACGAACGGCAACAACATGTCCACCGTGTACAGCAGCGCGTTGCGAGGCGGGGCGCTGAAACCGGGGGTGAGCTCGGCGTCCGGACGCGACATGATGACCAGCGTTCCGACCGTGCTGAGCGCCAGGATCCACAGCAGGGCGATCCAGGGCTGGTAGCCGTAGCGGACGGTGCCCCACAGCAGCCGGCCCCAGGCCCGGCGGGGCCAGTGCCGTTCCCGCGTCCGTCGCCGCCGGTCCTCCGAGGCGACCAGGACCTTGCGAGCCGAGCCGTCGTGGCCCTCGGCTCGGTAGATCCCCGCCAGCTGACCGTAGGGCTGCGGCGAGTAGCCCGGATCCCGGTTCAGCCAGGCGATCCGCTCCCGCGGGCCAACCTCGTCCGAGCCCGGCCGCAGCGCGTCGTACCGGAAGCCCCGCAGCACGATGGGGGTCGCCCGACCGATGGCGTTGTCGCTCCACACCCTGGCGTAGGCGAACGCGAGATTGAGCGTGCCGCTGACCTCGTCCGGGTGCCAGAACGCGCCGACGTCGACGCGCAGGCCCGCGGCGTTGATCGCATCCCCGTCCGGGTTGCGGAACTTCGCCCCGGCCAGGTCGAGCACGCCGCCGATGTGCGCGCCGCGCAACCACACCTGCCCGTCGGCCTCGAACCCGTGCCGGCAGATCAGGTTCTCCTCGACCCGGAGCCGGTCCGCGCTGATCGCGTCTCCGTGCGGGTTGCGGAACTTGGCGCCGGTCAGGTCGAGCACGCCGCCGATGTGCGCCCCGCCCAGCCGCACCGCCCCGTCGGCCGCGAACCCGCCGCGGCCGAGCAAGTCGCCGTCGAGGTGCATGCCGTCCGCGATGAGCGCCTCGCCGCTGGGGTTGTGGAACGTGGCGCCACTCAGGTCGAGCCGCATGCCGATGCGGGCGCCGCGCAGCCGCACCACCCCGTCGGCTACGAACCGCTCCCCACAGACCAACCCCAGCTCGACCCGCGCGCCCTCAGCGCTGATCGCGTTCCCACGAGGGTGGTGGAACCTGCCCCCGCTCAGATCGAGCTGCCCGCCAATGCGCGCGCCGCGCAGGCGTACCGGTCCTCGACACCGGAAGCCGCGGCTGAGGTTGAGGGTGCGCTCGAGCCGGAGCCCGCGCGCGGACAGCCGCCGGTGCAGGTAGCTGCCGCGCAGGCTGATCGCTGGCGCGTCCGCCTTGGCCAGGTCGACCGGATCCCCGAGGTAGCACTCGGAGAGCTCCAGCGGGCAGATCAGCGTTCGTCCGCCCAGGTTCAACGGCCCGACGATCCGGGCGCCGCGCACCCGCACCGCGATCGGCCGTGGCGCGGCGCGCTCCTCCCCGCGCACGAGCTGCCGAAGCAACCCGGCCCGTATCGTCCGCGACGGCCCCCAGCTGCGGCCGTCGGCCGGATCGTCGCCGCCGGCCTCCCGGCTGCGCAGGTCAAGCACACGGCCGGCGGTGGCCGCCGTGCACAGTCGCCGTTCCGCGTCGGTCAGCTCGCATTCCTGCAGCCCCACACCGCGCA
>DATGDX010000253.1:0-8791 GCA_035310665.1 Mycobacteriales bacterium
CCGCCGGCGGCGGGCGCGAACGCCCGGTGCGGCCCCGGTGCCCCGCACCCGGCGCAGTCGTCGACGGCGGGTGCGTATCCGGCGGCGGCGAGCGCCCGGAGCAGGAACGCGTCGAGGACCAGCCCCGGCTCGTGCGCCGCCTGGGCGAGCGCGCGCAGCGCCGCGACGAGGAGCAGGAACAGTCGGAGGAACGGCTCGCGCTCCTCCGCGGTGAGCCGTTCCGCGGTCTCCAGGATCGCCGTGCCGGCGGTGTACCGCGGGTAGTCGCCGACCAGGTCCTCGCCGTACGCCGCGCGCGTCTCGACCTGGGTGACGATGTCGAGCTCGCGGCCCTCGTAGAGCTGCACGTCGACATGGGTGAACGGCTCGACCCGGGCGCCGAAGCGAGAGGAGGTGCGCCGAACGCCCTTCGCCACCGCCCGGACCCGGCCGTGCCGCTGCGTGAGCAACGTGACGATCCGGTCCGCCTCGCCCAGCTTCTGCGTGCGCAGGACCACGGCCTCGTCGCGATAGAGCCTCATGCCGGCACCCTCATCGCCGCAGGACGCTAGCACCGGCTAGAAGCCGAGGCGGCGCAACTGTCGCGGGTCCCGCTGCCAGTCCTTGGCGACCTTGACGTGCAGGTCGAGGTAGACCCGGGTGCCGAGCAGCGCCTCGATGTGCCGGCGGGCCTCGCTGCCCACCGCGCGCAGCCGTTCGCCGCGCACGCCGATGACGATCGCCTTCTGCGAGGGGCGCTCGACGTAGACGTTGACGTACACGTCGAGGAGGTCGTCCTGCCCCGGCCGACCCTCCCGGGGCACCATCTCCTCGACCGTCACCGCGATCGAGTGCGGCAGCTCGTCGCGGACGCCCTCCAGCAGCGCCTCGCGCACGAGCTCGGCGACCATCACCTGCTCCGGCTCGTCGGTGAGGTCTCCCTCCGGGTAGAGCGGCGGACCTTCCGGCAGCCGGGCGACGAGCAGGTCGGTGAGGAGGTCCACCTGGAACCCGGTGACCGCGGAGACCGGCAGCACCTCCGCCCAGCCCCCCAGCGCGCTGGCCGACAGCAGCTGCTCCGCGACTCGCTCCTGGTTCACCAGGTCGGCCTTGGTCACGACGGCGACGACGGGCGTCCTCGGCAGCCCGGCCAGCTCTCCGGCGATGAACCGGTCGCCCGGGCCGACCTTCTCGTCGGCGGGCACGCAGAAGACGACGACGTCGACCTCGGCGAGCGTGGCGCGGACGACGTCGTTGAGCCGCTCCCCCAGCAGCGTCCTGGGGCGGTGCAGGCCGGGGGTGTCGACGACGATCAGCTGGGCGTCGGGGCGGTGCACGATGCCCCGGATCGCGTGCCGCGTCGTCTGCGGGCGCGACGACGCAATCGCGATCTTCGTCCCGACCAGCGCGTTGAGCAGGGTCGACTTGCCGGTGTTGGGGCGCCCGACGACGCAGGCGAACCCGGACCGGTGCGCGCTCACGCCCGCGCGCGTTCGCGCACGGTGCCGTCCGGCCCCGCGCGCAGCACCAGCGCGCCCGGGGTGAACTCGGCGAGCATCGCCAGGTCGTCGGGCCGCAGCCCCTCCCCCTCGGTCACGACCGCCGCTGCCTCGAAGGCGCGGGCCCCGCTGGACGCCGCGGCCGCGATCGCGCCGCGCAGCGCGGTGACGGCCAGGGCGGGGTCGCGGTGCTCGACGCTCGCCGCGGCGTACGTGCGCCCGTCCGTGTCTCGCACCGCGGCTCCTTCGGCGAGCGAGGTGTACGGCGCGTACGCGCGCAGACGCGCCGAGCGGGCCAGCGTGACGATCTTGGCGTCCTCGGGGTCAAGAGGCTCGGGCATCCAGCGGCTCCGGGATCTCACGGTCGGCAGCCGGCTCCGCGCCGCGGCCGGAGGGGGGCTCCGGCGTCTCGGGGATGCGCTGGACGAGGACGCTGCCGATCCGGTTGCGCCGCCCCTTGACCCCCTCGGCGACCAGCCGCAGACCGCCCACCTCCACGGTGGCGCCGGGGATCGGGACGCGACCGAGCAGCGCGCCGAGCAGCCCACCGACGGTCTCGACGTTGGTGTTGGGCAGCTCCGCGTCGAACCGCTCCGCCAGCTCCTCGACCGGCAGCCGCGCGGTGACCCGCACCGTCCCGTCGGACAGCTCCTCGACGGGCTTGTCCTCCCGGTCGTACTCGTCGGTGATCTCCCCGACGATCTCCTCGAGGATGTCCTCGATGGTGACCAGCCCCGCGGTCCCGCCGTACTCGTCAATGACGATCGCGAGGTGGGTCTGGCTCGCCTGCATCTCCCGGAGCAGCGCGTCGATCGGTTTGGAGTCCGGGACGAACGTGGCCGGGCGCATGATCGACTCGACGCGCTCGGCGGGCATCCCGTCCGGGTGGTCGAACGCGCGCCGGGCGAGGTCGCGGATGTGCACCATCCCGACGACGTCGTCCTCGTTGTCGCCGATGGCCGGGATGCGCGAGAAGCCGGAGCGCAGCGCAAGCGAGAGCGCCTGGCGCAGGGTCTTGGTGCGTTCGATGAACACGATGTCGGTGCGCGGAACCATCACCTCACGGACGATGGTGTCGCCGAGCTCGAACACCGAGTGGATCATCTCCCGCTCGCCGTGCTCGATGACACGGCTCTCCTCGGCGAGGTCGACGAGGTCGCGCAGTTCGGCTTCCGAGGTGAAGGGCCCCTCCGGGAAGCCCCGGCCCGGGGTGAGCGCGTTGCCGAGGAGGATGAGCAGCCGGGGCAGCGGGCCGAGCACCCGGGCGAGGGCGAGCACGAACCCCGAGGTGCGCAGGCCGATCGCGTCGGCGTGCTGCCGGCCCAGCGTGCGCGCGCCGACGCCGACGACGACGTAGCTGACCACGACCATGAGCACGGCGGCCAGGGCGACCGCGGCCACCGGGCGGGTGAGCCGGGCGAGGCACAGCGAGGTGACGAGCACGGTCGCCGACAGCTCGGCCCCGACCCGCAGGAGCAGGACGAGGTTGAGGTAGCGCGGCGGGTCGGCGAGCACCCTGGCCAGCCGCTCGGCGCCCCGCCGCTGCTCGCGGACCAGTTCCTCGACGCGGACCCGGGACACGCGCGAGAGCGCGGACTCGGCGGCGGCGAACAACGCCGCCAGCAGGACCAGCAGGCCGGCGCCGACGACGACGAGGATCTCCCGGGAGCTCACGCCGCGGTCACCCCCGGCCCGCCGCGCGGCCCCCGGCCCCGCTCCCCGACTGCCGCCACGACCGCAGGAGTTGCGCCTGCAGGGCGAACATCTCCTGCTCCTCGTCGGGTTCCCCGTGGTCGTACCCCAGCAGGTGCAGGATCCCGTGGGTGCACAGCAGGTGCAGCTCGTCGGTCGGGCTGTCCCCCGCGGTGCGGGCCTGCTCACGGGCGACGGCGGGGCAGAGCACCACGTCGCCGAGCAGCCCGGGCTCGGGCGGGTGCAGCGCGTCCCCGCGCCCGGGGTGCAGCTCGTCCATCGGGAACGCCAGCACGTCGGTCGCGCCGGGTTCACCCATCCATCGCACGTGCAGCTCCGCCATCGCGGCGCGCTCGACCAGCAGCACGGACAGCTCGGCGAGCGGGTGCACGCCCATCGCGGCGAGCACGTGTTCGGCCAGCGCCGCTAGCACGGGTGCGTCGACGCACTCACCCGACTCGTTCGCGATCTCGATCGGCACGGCCGTCCTAGCGTCGGGGACGTGGGTGGCTGGCGTGCGAGGCGGCGGGAGCGGCGCGTTCGGCCGGCGCACGGTCCGCCGGGGCGCGGTCGGTGCGCGTCGCGGTGGCGGCGTCGTACCGCGCGTAGGCGTCGACGATCGCGGACACGAGCTTGTGGCGCACTACGTCACCGCTGGTGAGGACGCAGAAGTGGACGTCCTCGATGCCGTCGAGGATGTCCCGGACCACCTTCAGGCCGCTGCGCTGCCCCTCCGGCAGGTCGATCTGGGTGATGTCCCCGGTGACGACGACCTTGGAGCCGAACCCGAGCCGGGTCAGGAACATCTTCATCTGCTCCGGCGTCGTGTTCTGCGCCTCGTCCAGGATGATGAACGCGTCGTTGAGCGTGCGCCCGCGCATGTAGGCCAGCGGGGCGACCTCGATCGTCCCGCTGGCCGTGAGACGCGGGATCGACTCCGGATCGATCATGTCGTGCAGTGCGTCGTAGAGCGGGCGCAGGTACGGGTCGATCTTCTCGTAGAGCGTGCCGGGCAGGAAGCCGAGCCGCTCCCCCGCCTCGACCGCCGGGCGGGTCAGGATGATGCGGTTGACCTGCTTGGCCTGCAACGCCTGGACGGCCTTGGCCATCGCGAGATAGGTCTTCCCGGTGCCCGCCGGGCCGATCGAGAACACGATGGTGTGCTCGTCGATCGCGTCGACGTACCGCTTCTGGTTCAGCGTCTTCGGCCGGATCGTGCGCCCGCGCGCGGAGAGGATGTTGAGGCTGAGCACCTCGGCCGGTCGCTCCGGCACCCGGTCACGGAGCATGGTCAGGGACCGCTCCACGGCCTCGGCGCTGAGGTGGTCACCGCGTTCCAGCAATTCCACGAGCTCCTCGAACAACCGCGACACCAGCTCGGTCTCCAGCGGCGTCCCGGTCACCGTGATCTCGTTGCCACGCACGTGGATGTCGGCGTCGAACGCCCGCTCGATGATCCGGAGCAGCTCGTCCCGCGAGCCCAACAGGCTCACCATCGAGTGCGCCCCGGGAACGACGATCTTCGTCTGGACGGTCTGAGTGGTATCGGCCATAGGCTGTCGGCCGGTGTCCGGCCTCGTCGCGCCTGCCCTCCGCTCGGGAGAAGTCCGGGACGTGCCGCCCCGGCCCGCTGACACGGCCATGCTACCCGCGCCCGCGATCGGCAACGCCGGGGACGCGCCCCGCTCGTCACCCGGTCGTCACCCGGGCGGCCATCCCAGGCCGCGGCCGCCGAGCAGGTGGGCGTGCACGTGGAAGACCACCTGCCCCGCGCTGCGGCCGCTGTTGAACACCAGCCGGTAACCGCTGGCGGCGACGCCCTCGTCGGCGGCGACGGCGGCCGCGGTCTGCACGAGGTCGGTCAGCGCCGCCGGATCCGCGTCGGCGAGCGCGGCGATGTCGTCGTGGTGGTCGCGGGAGACGACGAGCACGTGCGTCGGCGCCTGCGGGTTGATGTCGCGGAACGCGACGGAGCGCGCGGTTTCACGGACGATCGTCGCCGGGGTCTCCCCCGACACGATCTCGCAGAACAGGCAGTCCCCGCTCATCCGTTCGCTCCTCCACGTCACCGCCTGCCTCGGGCGGCGACACAGGCGCCTTCTCCGGGCGCGTCGGCCGCGGATCACCGAGCATCGTACGGGCCCGGCCCCCTCGCCTCGCGGTGCCCGCGGGTCAGTGCCAGCGAGGAGTGCGCGAGAGCAGCAGGGCGGCGGCCACCGCGCCGGCGGTCGACGTGCGCAGCACCGTGGGCCCGAGGCGGTACGCCGGGCCGAGGGCGGCGAGCTCGTGGTCCGTCAACCCGCCCTCGGGCCCAACGACGACGACGATCTCACCGTCGGGAGGGACGTGCGGCACCGCGGCCAGCGGTGTGCGGGCCGCCTCGGACAGAACGACGCCGAGCCGCGACGCGTGCACCCGATCGGCGAGCTCGCGGGTCGTGCACGGCTCGGCAACCGCGGGCAGCCACGCCCGCCGGGCCTGCTTGCTCGCCTCCCGGGCCGTGGTGCGCCACCCCGCCAGCGCCTTGTTCCCGCGCTCGCCCCGCCACTCGACGACGCATCGCGCGGCGCGCCACGGGAGGATCTCGTCGACCCCGACCTCGGTCATCAGCTCGACCGCCAGCTCGCCGCGGCCGCCCTTCGCGAGCGCCTGGGCGACGACGATGCGCGGACACGGCGGCGGCTCGTGGCGGCGTTCGACGACCGACGCATCGATCTCTGCCCCGGCCGCGACCGTCACCGCGCACCGGGCGACACCCCCCACGCCGTCGGTCACCAGCACCTGTTCGCCGGGTCGCAGCCGCCGGACGTTCGCGTGCCGGCTCTCCGGCCCGTCCAGCCGGACCGTGTCCCCCACGAGCCGGTCCGGTGGCACGAGAAAGACCGGGAGGGTCACTTGAAGGCGTCACGCAACCGGGAGAACAGGCCTCCGCCGCCTCCCGGTCGATAGGCGCCGTCCGGCGCCTCCTCCGCCCGCAGCCGCGCGAGCTCGCGGATCAGGCGCTCCTGCTCGGGGTCGAGGCGGGTCGGCGTGAGCACCTCGACGTGGACGTGTAGGTCGCCGCGCCCGACGCCGCGCACGTGGGGCACACCTCGCGCCCGCAGCGTCAACACCGTGCCCGACTGGGTCCCGGGCTTGATGTCGAGCTCCTCGACGTCACCTTCGAGCGTCGTCAGCGTGACGGTGGTGCCGAGCGCGGCGGCGGTCATGGGCAGCGCCACCGAGCAGTGCAGGTCGTCGCTCTCCCGGGTGAACACCTCGTGCTCGAGCTCGTGGACCTCGACGTACAGGTCGCCGGGCGGCCCGCCACCGGGGCCGACCTCACCCTCCCCGGACAGCCGGATCCGCATTCCCGACTCCACACCCGCCGGGATCTTCACGTGAATCGTGCGCCGGGTGCGCACCCTCCCCTCACCGGAGCACTCGAGGCAGGGGTGCGCGATGACGGTTCCCACGCCGCGGCAGGTCGGGCAGGGACGAGAGGTCATGACCTGGCCGAGGAACGAGCGGGTGACGCTGCTCACCTCACCGCGACCGTGGCAGGTGCCGCACGTCTGCGGATGCGTGCCCTCCGCCGCCCCTCCCCCACGGCAGCGCGGGCAGACGACGAGGCTGTCGATGGTGAGCTCGCGGGTGGTCCCGAACGCCGCCTCCGCGAGGTCGAGGTCCACCCGCAGCAGCTGGTCCGCGCCGGCGCGCGCGCGGCTGCGCGGACGGCTGGCGGTCCCGCCGAAGAACGCGTCCATGATGTCGCCGAACCCGAACCCGCCGAACGGGCTCCCGCCGAAACCGGCGCCGGCGCCGGCGGCGAGCGGGTCACCGCCCATGTCGTAGAGGTGCCGCTTGTCCGGGTCGGACAGCACCTCGTAGGCCGCGGTGATCTCCTTGAAGCGTTCCTGGGTCTGCGCGTCGGGGTTGATGTCCGGGTGCAGCTGGCGGGCCAGCCGCCGGTAGGCGCGCTTGATCTCCTCCTGGCTCGCGTCCCTGCGGACGCCCAGGACGGCGTAGTAGTCCTTGGCCACCGGCGGCACCTACGATCCCGCCAAGATCTTGCTCACGTAGCGCGCGACCGCACGGACCGCCGCCATCGTCCCCGGGTAGTCCATCCGGGTCGGTCCGAGCACGCCGAGCCCGGCCAGCGGGCGCTCGTCGCTGCCGTACCCGGTCGCCACGACCGAGGTCGACACGAGCGCCTTGTGCGGGTTCTCGTGGCCGATGCTCACCCGGACGGTCGAGGGGTCGGTCGCCTCCCCGAGCAGGCGCAGCAGGACGACGTGCTCCTCGAGCGCCTCCAGGACCGGCGAGATCGTGTCCGGGAAGTCCATCGTGAGCCGGGTGAGGTTGGCGGTGCCCCCGAGCACGACCCGCTCCTCCGAGCGCTCGACGAGCGTCTCGAGCACGACGGAGGTCAGGCTGCTCGCGGGCGCGCGCACGTCCGCCGCCACCGCCTCGGGCAGATCGGCGATCGCCTGCGCGGCCTCGGGCAGCAGCCGCCCGACGAGCCGCGCGTTGAACGCGGCGCGCAGGTCGCGGACCACGTCGTCGCAGACCGGGTCGCCGACGTCGACGACGCGCTGCTCGACCCGGCCGGTGTCGGTAATGAGCACGACCACGAGGCGGGTCGCGGACAGCGGCACGATCTCGAGGTGGCGCACGCGGGAACGGGTCAGGCTCGGGTACTGCACGACCGCGACCTGCCTCGTGAGCTGCGCGAGGAGGCGAACCGTGCGACGGATCACGTCGTCGAGGTCGACGGCTCCCTCGAGGAAGGTCTGGATCGCCCGCTTCTCCGCGCCGGTCAACGGCTTCACCGACGACAGCCGGTCCACGAACAGCCGGTATCCCTTGTCGGTGGGGACGCGTCCCGCGCTGGTGTGCGGCTGGGCGATGTAACCACCCTCCTCGAGGGCGGCCATGTCGTTGCGGACGGTCGCCGGCGACACCCCCAGGTTGTGACGCTCGACGAGCGCCCTCGATCCGACCGGCTCGTGCGTCGACACGTAGTCCTGGACGACGGCGCGCAGCACCTCGAGCTTGCGATCGTCGAGCGCCACCGTCACCTCCCGCGATCGCGTCTGGCACTCACCGTTCCCGAGTGCCAAGTGTACGGCGCGCGCCGGCGCGCGTCCTCGTTCGGCCGGCGCCCGCGGGCACGGTCGGCGGGCGACCGGCGCGGCGTGCCGCAGCAGCCGCATGGCGGGCACGCCACAGCAGGCTCGGCCGTCCCTCGGTGTCGACCCCCGCCAGGAGCAGGCCGCCGAGGATCGCGAGGTTCTTCTGCACCTGCGTCCGCTGCTGGGAACGCTGCGCCCCGGCGAACCTCCAGAACGGGTGCCCCCCGATCGTCGTCGGCACGAGCGACCCGGCGAGCACGAGCGCGGCCAGCCGCGGCACCCGTCCGGTCGCGAGCAGAGCGCCGGCGACGACCTGGGCGGCCGCGTTGCCACGGACCAGGGTCACCCGGTCCTCCGGAAGGAACGGAGCGATCTCGCGCAGCCGGTCCAGCAGCGGACCGGCGACGTCGGCCCGCGGTCCCGGGTGGAGCAGCACGTCGACACCACCGCTGACGAAGATCTGCCCGATCATGGGGCGGGCCAGCGAGCGTACGACGGTCATCGGTT